>JAQBZA010000149.1 GCA_027622795.1 Planctomycetota bacterium
GGCTGCCCATGCTCGGCGAGACGTCGATCACCACGGCGACCGCCGGCGATGTTGGCGGGCTGGCCGGCCACTCCGCCGGCCTTCCTCCCCACACGGCAGCCATCACAGCCAACCACGCCACCAGCCCAAGCCGGCCGCCGAGCGATGCGGCATCGAACCCGAGGCCGGCCACCCGCGTCCGTCGCCAGGCAAGAACCAGTTCCAGTAGGGCCAACAGGCCGCCGCAGGCCAGCAGCGGCCGCGCCAGCGGCAGCCCGGCAAACCGGCCCGCCAATCGCGCGATCGCGCCGGACGGTGGCTCAATCGGGTCAGTCAATCGTGACACAAGCCGATCGATGAAGGGAAGAAAGGCGGGCCACACCGCCAGATCGCTCCATGCCTGTTGGCCGACGGCTCCCGACGGTAACGCGAGCGGTAGCGCCGACACCACCACCCGCCCCGCGGCCACGGGCAACTCAACAAACAGCGGCCGACCTGTCGTTGCCGACCGTGCCCAGACTGTCGCGGCCGGCTGCGACTCGCTCCCAAAGACGAGGTCGGCGGCACGATTCACCGTCGGCCCGGCCAGCACCACGGGCGGCCCGCTCCGCTCGGCCGTGTCTGGCTCCGACATGATGATCGCCTCGGCATCGAGCGACACGCTGCCCGCGACCGACAATCCCGCGAGTTTCTCAAGCCACGCTGCAACCTGTGTCCGCAGGGGCAGCGCCACCGACTCAGGCCCCAGGCAGAGCAGGAGCGTACTCCCCCCACGAACTGACGCGGCCAGCCTTGCCGCATCGTTCCCGCTGGGCACGGCACCATCACAGAGAATGATCAGCCGCGGCGGATCCACCGTCCGGCCCGCGGTGGCGATCGAAACACGATCGACCGTGGGAACTGTATCTGGGCGTGCCCGCGCGAGTGCCTCGACCGCTCTGCGGATGGCAAGCGACGGGTCGTCGGCAGTGGTGTCAACGCTCGAGCCAACCGTCACCAGTTCAATGCGCCGCGTGGGGTCGCCGGCAATGATTCGCTCCCCCGGCGGGCCGCTTCCCCAAAAGGGTCGCGTCGCCGCCAGGGCCACGACGATGATGAGCAGCATCCGCACCAGCGTGAGCGGCATCGGCAGACCGCTGCGGGTAATCCGGGCCGACCGCGCAGCCCGCTCAACCAGTTCGATCGCCCCCCAGCCGACCGGCTTGGCATGGCGGATCGCCCACCAGGCCAGCAGGAGCGGCAGCCCGGCGGCAGACAGCCAAGGGAGCAAGGCCGGCCAAAGCAACACGACCGCGACCGGTGCAGGGGTGATCATGCTCACCCTTTCCGCAGCCCAACGTCTCCCAGCAACCGGGCGACGATCTGGTCGGGGTCGATGCCATCGGTCTCGGCAGCAAACGACCGCACGATGCGATGTCGCAACACGGCCGGCGCCGCCCGCACGACATCGTGCACCTCGACACATGGCCGGCCGGCGAGGGCGGCATGGGCCTTGGCTGAAAGCACGAGCGACTGGCTGGCCCGTGGTCCGCAGCCATACCGCACCCACTCGCCTGTCCATGACGGCGATCCAGCCGTGCCAGGCCGAGTCGCCCGCACCAGATCGATCGCAGCGGCCAGCACATGCTCGGCCACGGGTAACGCCCGTACCACCGCCGCGGCATGGGCCAGGCTTTCACCGTCGATCACACGCTCCACCGCCGGCTCCGCGGCGGCCGTCGTCCGCCGGACAATTTCCAGTTCGTCGTCGCGGCCCGGATAGTCGATTCGGAGCATCGCCATAAACCGGTCGAGCTGGCCTTCGGGCAGCGGGTAGGTGCCCTCCTGCTCGATCGGGTTGCGGGTGGCCAACACGAAGAACGGCCGCGGTAACGGATGCCGCACGCCGCCGACCGTCACTTGGAGCTCTTGCATTGCTTCGAGCAATGCCGACTGGGTCTTGGGCGGCGCGCGATTGATCTCATCGGCGAGTACGACATTATGAAAAAGCGGCCCGGGCAGAAACCGGAACTGCCGTCGCCCGCCACCCGCCCTCGGATCGCCCCCATCAGGATCGAGCACCTCGGTGCCTGTAATATCGGCCGGCATCAGGTCGGGCGTGAACTGGATGCGTCCAAACTGGAGATCGAGCGCAGCGGCCAGCGATCGCACAAGCAGCGTCTTCGCCAAGCCGGGCACGCCCTCGAGCAGGCAGTGGCCGCCGCAGAGCATCACGGCCAGCATGTCATCGATCACCTCCCGCTGGCCGACGATGACCGGAGCGACCGCAGTCACGAGCCGCTCACGGAGACGGGCCACATGGGCCAACGCCGCACGGGCATCGGGCTCGGATACAGTTGCCACGGGATTCGTCGTCATGGAGCAGGCCCCAGGGAAATAAGCTGGCTCGAACTGGCCACGATCATGGCAGTCGGAGTGACCGCGATAGAGATCGCCTGCCGCTGGGGAACGTCGGCCGTCGCGGGGCCGTTCTCGGCAGGCGAAAACGAATATGGCTTCCCCGCCGTCTGCAGGGTGGTTGCATCGATGGCCGTGATGGCCAGTCGCTGCCTCCCGGCAACGTCTTCAGCACCGGGCTGGAGAATCACGCCTCCTGCCATCACGGCCGGCCCACGTACGTTGGTGGCTGCTTCCCGCCCGGCTGTTATGCGACCGGTGATGGAATCGTATACGGCGATGTCTCCCACACGTGCTGCGGCGTGGTCTTCGACCACCACGCCCGCGTCGGCGACGCCGACGATCCGCAGGCAGTCGCCGGCGGCCGTCTCCCAGCGGAGCCGTGGCGGTTGCGGCACCGGATCCAACATCATCAGCCCACCACGATCCCGGGCCGCTACGACAAGGCCTTCGCGTGCCGCCACCACTGGCGCAGCGACCATGGGCCAAGAGTCTTCGGCGGGCAGGCGTTTACCCGCGTCGGGTGAGAGCTCGTAGGCATGCCGCCACGCCGGCCGGCCATCACGATGAACAGCCCACACGCTCCCGGCATGATCAGCCACGACGACAAGGTCCTCGACAAAGATGGCCTGCCGCCGACCGCGGGCATGATCGATGCCATCCCGTGCGAAGGCTGTCGCGAGTTGCCGCCGCCACACAACGAGTCCATCACGGGCATCGTGGGCGACGACTTCGAGCGGACTGCGATCACCGCTGCCACGAACCACGACAACACACAATTTGGTATCGGCAGCGGGGGGGCCATCAAATGCCGGATACTTGTTCGGGGGAGACGCCGACCAGAGCAGTCGCCCTTCGGCGGTGTCAGAGCAATCCAGGCAGACGAGCAACGGCCCCAGCCGCCCCGCGTCGATCACGGCGTAGAGCAGATGCCCGACGCTGCTGATGGCGGCCGGGCTGATGGCCCCCGATCGGAGGCCGCCATCCCGTGGCAGGGCTGACCGCGGAAACAGCAACGTGTCGCCCGCCGGCACCCGCCGCCAGGCTGGCAGGCCGTCGGCCGCCCGCACCCCATGCACCGCTCCCGCATCGAGCCAGGCAACCAGCCCCGCAGCCGGCACTGGAGCCTGTGCCACCAGCGGCCAAGACCAGTTCAGCTGCCAGTCGCTCGGGTGCTGCAGCCACCCCAGCCGCGGTCGGGAAGCCACCTGCCGTGTTGTCACGAGAGCCGACTGAGGAACGTCACCGCTGTCCGCCAGCACAGGCTCGCCAACCACGAGCAGGGCGACGATCATCGATCCGCTGGCAACGGTCGTGCGGAATCGAGGGGCCGCCAAAAGCATGCGTGTCGCCCGGGAAACAAGGGGGTGACTCCGGCATCGCCGGATCGGCGAAGTATACTCAGCCGAGCACGGTTTGTTGACATGCGATGTCGATGAATCCGTGAGGGGCTGCCCATGCCCCGAGAGGCGGCGTTGCTGGCAAGCGGAGGCAGGATGCCGAGAGCGTGGCCAGCATCGAGTGAGCGAAGGGCATGATGCTCGTAGCGAACGTCCGGCGACTGGGGCATGGGCAGCCCCGACGCCACGCTCACGACGCAAACACGCATGCCGCGCACCGACGACGAAGACCTGTTCGAAGGCTCGACGATGACCTTCGGCGAGCACCTGGAAGAGCTGCGGATCTGCCTGATCCGGGCCGCCATGGGGCTGGCCGTGGGGGTCGTGATCGGCTTCTTTCTCGGGCGGCCTGTCGTCCATCTCATCGAGCAGCCACTGCGAAAGGCGCTTGGCACCTACTACACCGAGCGGGCGGTCGAGACCTTCGACACCTGGCAGCCACGAGCCGCCGGCACCGCTGCCCTGCCCTACTCGCGGTCGGAGGTCGTCGATGCCGTCGAGAAGCGGGGGCTCTCTTTTGAACTCCGCGAGGTGCATCCGCAGCAACTCGCGCGAGTGCTCGCCGCCGGCAAGCCAACCACTGATGAGCCCCCTCCGCCGACCACGTTCGACACCGACTCGCTGGTGCCGATCTTTCTCTGGCAGCCGCTCGCGAAGGATTCACGGGTGAGCCTCACCACGCTGTCAGCTCAGGAAGCCTTCGCGATCTATGTGAAGGCGGCATTGCTCGTGGGCATCGTGCTCTCAAGCCCCTGGATCTTCTATCAGCTCTGGACGTTTGTGGCGGCGGGATTGTATCCCCACGAGAAGCAGCTCGTCTGGACGTTTCTGCCGATCAGCATCGGCCTCTTCTTGGCCGGTGTCTGCCTGGCCTTCTTCTTCGTCTTCGACTTCGTGCTCGATTACCTGCTCGATTTCAACCGCTGGCTCGGGCTCGACCCCGACCCGCGAATCAGCGAGTGGCTGTCATTCGTGCTCATCCTGCCGATCGGCTTCGGCATCGGTTTCCAGCTGCCGCTCGTCATGCTCTTCCTGGAGCGGATCGGCGTCTTCGACGCCGCCGCCTACGCCTCCCAGTGGCGAACCGCCGTCGTGGCGATCTTCATCGTGTCGGCGATCCTCACTCCCGCTGATCCCTACAGCATGCTCTTCCTCGCCCTGCCGCTGTGCCTCCTCTACTTCGGCGGCCTCGCCATCTGCCGCTGGACGGGCAGCACAAGCTCTGCATAGGGCGAACACGATGGAATGCTATCACCAAACCTAAGGGCATCACCGGCTCGGGGGCGGCAAAAGTCTCGTCGCCGGGCGAGGATACGCCCAAGGCTCCTCGAGCGTTCGACGACCCCCTCACCTACCCTCTCAGGCTTTCAGATCTCCGCTCCAGCCGGGGATCGGGCAAGGTCGAGGCAAGTTGGCGTATCTTCGCCCCGAAGCCGAGGCCATGCCCGATCCCCGGCGGTTTTCTTAGGCGATGAACGCCAGCCAGTAAAAGAACAGCCCGGTGATCGTGGTGAGCACGAGGTCGATGGCGGCCAGCCTCCCCATCCACCGATGCCGCCCCCCATGGCTGCCGGGAACGGGAGGCGCGGGAAACCGCGTGAACGCCTCCCAGATCGTCCACACCCAAAGCACAAGCGTCGACACGGCAAAGACGAGGTGGATGCCAAGCGCCGTGAGCACGCCCCCCGGCCACCATGGGCTCGGCCGGGCCCGCTCCTTCCAGTCGCTCACCAGTCGCACATCGATCTCGAAGATCACGATGCAGATGAGCAAGGCCGCGGCAATCGCCAACTGCAGCCGCTTGTGAGTCACGAAGTCGCGCCGTGTGCGGACGACATGGATGCTCCAAGCCAGCAGCGGCAGCACGGCCAGGAGCCCCACCACCACGACATCCATGCCGAGCGAACCACGCGTGCCGAGAAAGCCGTTGATGCCTGACATGCCCGTCCTGATGGTGGCTCCAGGAAAAATCCAAAAATGACGCTGAGCTGTGAAATCAGGCAGATTGTAGCCGACGTTTTGCAGCCGGCAGGATGGTGGGTATACGATCCGGCCTGTGGCCGAGTGGCGAAACTGGCAGACGCACGGGACTTAAAATCCCGTGGAGCAATCGCTCCGTGCGGGTTCGAGCCCCGCCTCGGCCATTGAGGGGAGGCGTTGGTCTTGCCTCGGTCTTGGCTGGCCTGTACTTCTCCTCGCTGAGCCTCTTCCGGAGACCGATATGGCCGATGCCGTGCCCAACGTTCTTGAACGCCGCACCTCGACATTTACATTGCTCCTGCCGTGGCTCGCGGCTCCGCTGTTTTGCCTGCTGCCGATTGGAGGCTGCGCCCTCGCCACATCGATGCGTGAGGCCGCGACTGAGGTAGCCCAGACGGTCAAAGCCGACACACCGCTCGTGGCGATCAGCCTGCCGCAATGACCAGCATCTGAGATTCAGCGCCGCGTGGCGTTGTTTTCCCGAGCAGCCTGACGGGCGGCGAGAAACCGCCGCAGGCCACCGACCACTCGCGCTGGCGTCTGCGTTCCCGACTCGCTGAAGAGGGGTGTCTGCCCATCTTCGGTGACGATGATCTCGACGGCCTCCGGCAGAAGCGGCGCACCGCCGAGAAGCCGCTGCATCGGCTCAACTTCCTGCCCCGCCTCAGCTTCGTCGGCAGGCACCTCGGCGACCACGAAGTTTTCCTGGGCGAAGGCGTTGAACTCCGGATCGTTGACCAGCGAGGCCGACCGGGTCTTCGCTGCCGAGTCGCTCTTTCGGGAGACGACCAGCAGGATCGGTCGCTGCTTCCCGCGGGCGGTGGCGACCGCCTCTTCCAAAGACTTCAGCACCTCGGTCTTCGGGGCCATGGCGACCGCCGTTGGGGCAATGGGCCGGTCAGGCACATGGGTGGCCATTTCAGAGACCCAGGTGGCCGCCGTCTGGCCGTGGTAGCCCTTCTTGACGGTAATCTTCTGGCCGTCGGGGCCGATCAGGAGGGCGCTGGGGAACGTCCGCACACCATACTTGATACACACCTGCGACCGGGCACTCCGCACGGCCGGGGAGATCCCCTGCTGCGGCAGATCAATCATGAGGAGGACGACCTTGTCGGAGGCCCAGTTCAAGAAGGTGTCGGTGGCCAAGACGTTGTCTTCGAGCGTCTTGCAGTGGGGGCACCAGTCGCTGCCGGTGAAGATCGTGAGCACTGGCCGGCCCGACTCGGTGGCCATCGCCAGGGCGTCGTCGTAATCGGTCAGCCAGCCATCACTGGCGGCCGCCGGCCGGGCCATCAGGCTCACGGAAAGGGCTACTCCGGCCAGGGCGAAGGCGACCCGACCCCGACGAGACACCAGAAACCGGACAGAACCTCGGCCTGCGCCGGCCTCTTGGAATCCACCGAACGATCGTGCGATCTGCATTGAATGTCGCCTCCTTGCAAGCTGTTCCCCCAACTTCCTTAATCGGGAAACAGCAACGGGGTTCGCGAGCCTTGCGGCCACGAAACTCATGGAAAGGCTAACGATGGGGGCTGAGACTGTAAATCTTTGCAGATTGCGTCACTTATCTGGCTTGCCCGAACCCCCGTCACAGAGCCAGAACGCTGGAGTTACGAAAAACGCACCCCCCGAAAAAAATTTCGCGAGGGATGCCGGGAGTCGGACACCGCCTTGTGGCCATGACCGACAGACTGGGCCGGCCATCAAAAAAACTGCG
>JAQBZA010000150.1 GCA_027622795.1 Planctomycetota bacterium
TGGTTCATCACCCGTCACGACGCCTACCGCCGGGCAGGAGGCCATGCCGCGATCCGGGCGTCGCTGCACGACGGCGTGATGCTGCCGCGGGCCTACCGCCGCGCCGGCCTCCGCACCGACATCTTTGATGCCAGTGATATCGCCTCCTGCCGGATGTATACCCGCAGCCTCGACGTCTGGAATGGTCTGGCAAAAAACGCCACGGAGGGCATCGGGAGCCCGGCCACGATCGTGCCGTTTACGATTCTGCTGGCCGGGGGGAGCATGCTGCCGCTGGTGCTCCTCGGCATCGGCCTGGCCACCGGTTGGCAGGGCTGGACCGTCTGGGCGGTGATGGTGACGGCACTGGCGGTCGGCCTGTCGTATCTGCCGCGGTTCTTGACGGCCGGCCGGTTTGGCCAGAGTCTCTCGAGCGCTGCAGCCCACCCGCTCGGGATCGCCGTCTTCCTGATCATCCAATGGGTTGCCCTGTTCCGTCGTTGGCTGGGGCTAAAAACCTCCTGGCGCGGCCGCAGTCTGCAGCCACAGTGAAATGCTGTGGTCTTTGTCAACGTGCCGAGCCGCCCGTCGGCCATGCACAGTTGGGCATCGGCTCCGGTCTCAATCGTTTCGGATCAATGACGACGTGCTTCACCTTCCGGCGGTTCCATGTATAGGTGACGTGCACGAGGCCATCGCTGGTTTGAATGATGGCCGGATAGCTGTATTCACCGGGATCATCTTCCAGCACCAACGCTGCCTCCCAGGTGGTACCATCACGACTGGCGGCCACGTTGAGCGGTGTCCGTTTCCCGCCCCACTGTCCAGGACTCCCGGCAACATGATTGTAGACGAGAAGATGGCTGCCATCAGCGAGCGTCACCGCGTCCGTCCCGCTGTTGTTGTTGGGGAGGCTTCCGAGCGTCATCCGCCCCCACGTCACGCCGCCATCGTCACTCATGATCTCGAACATCCTGTTCTGCCGAGAGCGGCCCAAGGCTACCAGTCGGTCTCCACCGAGAAAGAGGATGCTTGGTTGGATCGACTGGATCATGACTCCGTCATTCACGGGGCCAATCTTCTGCCAGGTTGCGCCGAGGTCGCCGGTGCGTTCGAAGTGCACCGACCACTTGCTCGGATTCTCATGTGTCTCAGTGCTCGACGGACATATGATCGAACCGTCGGGAAACTCCACCGGCTTGTTCTTGATTGGTCCGAAAATCCCTGCGGGGAGTCGGCGGGCGGGTGACCATGTGAGGCCGTGATCCGTCGACGCCTTGAGTTCACCCCACCATTCCTGCGGGCTTGGGCCGACCTTGTAGAAAAGCATCAGCGGCCCCCTACTTGGTTGGAAGAGCACGGGATTCCATGTGGGATGCCGCGTGCCGTCGGCTTGAATGCCGTTGGCCACCTCGCGGCTGGGCGTCCATGTACCGCTCACGAATCGTGAGACCCAGATAGAAACATCGGGGTGTTTTTCTCGGGTTCCACCGAACCAGGCGGCGACCAGGCCCGCAGGTGTCTCAGCAATTGTGCTGGCGTGAATCTGTGGGTAGGGACCGACTTCGTACACGAACTCGGCGCAAACTACGGCAGCGTTTTTCACTCGATCTGCGGCGCGGGGATTGGCGAGGTAGTAGAACCGCCCGTCTTCCGCCCCGCCGAGGAAGTCGGGAATGCCGTTACCATCGAAATCAACCACTGCCGGACTAACATCATGGCCTTCGATATTTTTTGGGGAGAGAACGCCGCTGTTCTTCATCACCCAGGTGTCACCCTGCATGCCGACTTGCCTGAAGAAATCGGCATTGGCAGAGTTGAGAAGCAAATCAAAGCGGCCATCACCATCCCAATCGGTAACACAGAGTTTGCGGCGACCGCTGCGACCGGCAGTACCGGCATTGAGCCGCAGTGGCTGGCCCGCTTCGTCGCTGAAAGCCCACCGCGGATGTTCGAGCACAAGGACGCCGTCCCGTATTGACCGCCGAAAGAAAGCGAGTCGGCCCTCAGTATCGAGCATGGCCAAATCGACGAGGCCATCACCATCAAAATCGTGGACGCATGGCGTTGTCCGCCACTGCGTCAGCAGGCCTTTCCCACTGGGCCGCAGCCAGCCCCAGGCAAGCGTTGGCCGCGGGCCATCCCATTCCACCTCCACCGGCTGCGGAAGCGCTAGCTTCGGCTCCCGCCGAGTGCCGACGTTCTTCAGCCACTGCACCTGACCGGTGATCGAGTTGAGCACGATATCGGGAAGGCTGTCACCGTCCCAGTCGGCAACGGAGAGCGTTGTGTAGCCCCACTTCGCCTCGGCGGGCCCTTGGATGCTTCGGTTCCCTGCCATGACCCGAAAGACAGAGCCGCCCGCCTCAAGCCGGCGTGGGGCGGCCCATTTCGGGCGGGTGACCTCAGGGCCACTCAGGTTCTCGAACCATTCGATAAACCCCGCCGTATTGCCGCTGACGATGTCCTGATCGCCGTCACCATCCCAGTCAACTCCGACAGGAGTGGCTAAAGCCCCGCACTTGAGCGTGTCGGCCTCCTGCTGGAAATACTTTGGCTGGACAAAGATCGGAGTGCCTTCGGTCGAAAGGCTGCCTGTGTTCTCCACCAGAGCCACGCGACCATCCTCATCACCAACGATGAGATCGAAGTCGCCATCGTTATCCCAATCGAATGCGATTGGCACGATCATCTGAAGTTCCATCGACACCACTTTCCCAGCGGCATCTGTCACTCGACGGCCGGCCGCATAGCGCGGCACACTCCGGCTGCCGACATTCTCGAAATAGGTAAAAGAATCGAGAAATTCTCCACAGAGGAGGTCCATGTCCCCGTCACCGTCAAAGTCTTCGAAGTTCGGTGACGAACAGCCGAATACGTCAAGCCGTTTTCCACCGGCCTCGATGAACTCAGGCTCAGCAAAGGTCGGCTCTGCCGCCGTACCAGTGTTGCGAACGAGATAAACCCACCCGTGCAGAGGACCGTGGATCCACTCGCCCTTTTCGTTCCATCCGTCATCCCAGCCGTAGTGGCTCCAGTCCTCGATTCCGACAACGAGATCCAGGTCCTCGTCACCGTCGTAATCGACATACCGCCACTGGTTGTGACGTACTTTCGGCCCCTTTGGCTGGGTACCGGTCGGCTTGTGAAAGGTGGCGGCGACTGGCAACTTCACCTTGTCGGCCAAGCCCCTGGTGAGAAAATTTCGATGCTCGATCCCGGGCGTCAGCACCCTCATCTGACCGAAGACGTAGCTCGGCATCACATAATGGGTCGTGGCCGCGATCCGGTGAGCTGGTTTGAACACGGGGAACTTTGTCTTCGCGGTGTCGCCGTACGTGTTCTCGAACAGGTAGATACCGTTACTCGGCTTGTCAGGGCAAGAAACAACGAGGTCGAAGTCACCATCGCCATCAGCATCGCAAGGCAGTGGCCAAGCCCAGAGTCCAACACCGAGATCGACGGTGAGGCCGGGATGGTTGTAAGGAAGGGGTTCCAGCGACCACGCGGATGGCACCGCAAGAACCAGAACGATGAACCCGGCGACCAGAATGAATTGTTTCATGCGGATCAGGTCCTTGAGGACTTTGACAATCCGTTCTCACCACTTCGAACAGTAGTGTAGAGCATCCTCACTTCAGATGACTTGGTCACCAATGAAGAAACGACATTCCTGCGTCACTGAAAGCATGATCTCGTTAGTCTGCGGAGGCGTTTTCGCCAATGCCTCGCGATTGACACGTCGTCATTTCACGGGGCCAGACGTGCAATCGACCAACCTTTCGCCAGATTCCGACAAAACAGCAGACGATCATGAAGCCGGCTGGGGCGGCCCTGCCAAAACTCGATCCGCTCCGGTACGAGTCGGTAGCCACCCCAGTGGCTTGGTCGCGGGATGGCCGTATCGTCAGGATGCTCGGCACGATACCGAGCGAACAGTTCCTCGAGCGTTGCCCGATCGGGGATCACCTCGCTCTGCGGCGAACTCCAGGCACCGATCCGTGACGTGCTCGGGCGGCTCTGAAAATAAGCATCGCTTTCGGCGGCGGTCGTCTGCTCCACGCGGCCCTCGATCCGCACCTGGCGCTCGAGGGCTGCCCAGTGAAACGTGAGGGCGGCGCGGGGATTCTCCGCCAACTCCCGCCCCTTGTGGCTTGTGTAGTTGCTAAAAAAACAAAACCCGCGTTCATCAAAGCCGCGCAGGAGCACGATGCGGGCGGAGGGACGGCCGTCCTGCGTCGCGGTGGAAAGCGTCATCGCCTCCGGCTCCGGCACACCAGCCGCCACGGCTGCGTCATACCAGACTGCGAACTGACGGATCGGATCATGATCGACCCCCGCCTCATCAAGGGCGGCCTGTTCGTATTCCTTGCGGGCATGGGTGGCTCTGGGGTTCATCACGATCGCTCCTTTGTTGCAAACCGACACCGGTGGACGCCAATGCTCAGCCGGCCGCGAGTTGGCGGGCAACAGTGACGCTCGCAATCGCCTCATCGATGGTGGCGGCGACGGCGGTGAGATGCCCCATTTTACGGCCCGGCCGGGGATCTCGCTTGCCGTAGAGATGCAGGCTCACGCCCGGCACACCGAGGGCCGCGGCCCAGGCGGGCTCGCCCTGCCGCCAGCAGTCGCCGAGGAGGTTGGCCATCGCCGCCGGCCTCATCTGCCGAGGTGAGCCGAGGGGGAGGCCGCAGATCGCGCGCACCTGCTGCTCAAACTGGCTCGTTACACAGGCGTCGATCGTAAGATGGCCAGAGTTATGGGGCCGGGGAGCGATCTCGTTCACAAGCACCTGGCCGGCACGCGTCACGAAGAATTCGATGCAGGCCACGCCCACGAGGTCGAGTTTGTCAAGGATTCGCGAGGTCATCTCGCGGGCCAACGACGCGACGGCTTCCGGCAGGCCGGAGGGGGCCGAGGCAACGTCGAGAATGTGGTTGGCATGGATGTTTCGAGAGGGCTCGAACACGGCCGTCGAGCCATCGAGCCCACGGGCCGCCACGACTGAGATCTCACAGTCGAAGTCGATCCAGCCCTCCAGCACGCATTCGCCTGACCCCACCGCTTCCCACGCCGGCCCGATCTCGGCAGTCGTGGAAATCTTTTGCTGCCCCTTCCCGTCGTAGCCGAAAGCCGCAGTCTTCAGGACGCAGGGCAGGCCGATCTCGGTGACGGCCCCCTCAAGTTCAGCCCGCGAACGGATGACGCGGTGCGGCGCACAGGCAAACCCGTTCTCGACAAGAAAGGCTTTTTCGCGGGCCCGATCCTGGGTGGTATGCACGACCTCAGGTGCCGGTCGCACGGGCACGACGGCCTGCATGGCCCGGGCAGCTGCCACGGGGATATTTTCAAACTCAAACGTCAGCACGTCGAGCGACCGGGCGATCTCAACGAGCTGGTCGCGATCCTCATAGCTGACGACATGCACGCGGTCGCAATGATGGGCACACGGGCAGTCGGCCACATCGGAAACCGCCTCCACGCGATAGCCCATTCGCTTGGCCGCCATCGCAAACATCGCGCCGAGCTGACCGCCTCCCATCACGCCGAGCGTCGCGGTGGGCAGGATGGGGCTGTCATGCTGGGGAAGGGCAGGGGAGGGCGTCGTCATTCCGTGACCAGGGCGGGGTTCTTTCGCGTGCAACAACTCACTTTTCCGACGGCTTGCCCTGCGCCACGTTGCTGGCGGCCTGTGTTGGCTCGCCAAGCGTGTCAGCCAGCACCCGCTCGGTCTGGGCGGAGCGATAGGCGAGCAGTTTTTCTGCCAGCGCGGCATCGGCCGTGGCGAGGATCGCGATTGCCAGGAGCGCCGCATTGGCTGCCCCCGCCGGGCCGATCGCCAGTGTGCCAACCGGAATGCCGGCGGGCATCTGCACAATCGACAGAAGCGAATCGACACCGCGAAGCATGGATGACTCGATCGGCACGCCCAACACCGGGAGCTGCGTCTGGGCCGCCATCATGCCTGGTAAATGGGCCGCGCCTCCGGCGCCGGCGATGATCACCTTGAGACCACGATCGGAGGCCGCCTTCGCGTAGCTCGTGAGTTTGTCGGGCGTGCGGTGGGCCGACACGATCTCGCATTCATGCGGCACGCCAAACTGGGCGAGTATCTGGGCCGCCCGCTCGAGCGTCGCCCAATCGGAGCGGCTCCCCATCACGATGCCAACGACAGGAAGTTGAGCGGATGCTGTCACGGAAAAATCCGACCAGAAAAAATGCGGAAACCAAATGCCGCGGGCCTGCCAACTGGGAAGCCGCCCGGAAAGATGCCATGATGCTCGGGTTTGACCATCCTTGCAACCGACCCGCATGCCTCGCCGGCTCCCCGACATCCTGCCGATCGAGTGGCCTGAAAACGCCCCGGCGCCCCCGTCGGCCACCGACGCGGCGATTGACCGCGCCATCGCGCTCATTCGCAGTGGAGGGCTCGTGGCGATTCCCACCGAAACGGTCTACGGCCTGGCGACCGATGCCCTCGATAGCGAGTCGGTCGATCGGATCTTTCGTGCCAAGGGGCGGCCGGCGACCAACCCGCTGATCGTGCATGTGGCCGATCAGGCGATGGCCCGATCACTGGCGGCCAACTGGCCCCCGACCGCCGAGGCGATCGCGTCTCACTTCTGGCCGGGACCGGTGACGGTCGTGGTGCCGAAGCATCGCGACGTGCCCGACATCGTGACCGCCGGCGGCTCGACCGTCGCGCTCCGCTGCCCCGCCCACCGGCTCACGCGACGACTCATCGAGCGGTCGGGCTATCCGCTTGCCGCGCCGAGCGCCAACCGGTCCGAGGCCCTCTCGCCCACCCGCGCCGCCCATGTGCTCGAGAGCCTCGGCGACCGGGTCGATCTGATCTTGGACGGCGGTCCCTGCCCGCACGGCATCGAATCGACGGTGGTCGACTGCACGACATCGCCACCGCGCATCCTCCGGCCCGGCCCCATCGGCCGCGCGGCCCTCGAAGCCGTGATCGGCGGGCTGGTCGCGGTCGAATCCGTCGACAGTGCCCCAGCCTCCACCGAGCCGGCCCGCACCCCCGGCTCCCATGCCCGGCACTACGCACCACGAACACCGCTCGAACTGGCCGCCGACGCACCGACACAGGTAGCAGAGTTGCTCCGCAAAGGAAAAAGAATCGGTTGGCTCACGCTCCGGCCAACCGATCCGGCCGTCCGTAGACTGGCCGGATCGCACGACCTCGTGGTCGTGCCGATGCCAGACGACCCCACCGCCTTCGCCGCCGCGATCTACGCCACGCTGCATGCCCTCGACCAGCGTGACCTCGACCGCATCATCTGCGACATGCCGCCGGCCACCGAACCCTGGCATGCCCTCCACGACCGGCTGTCGAGGGCCGCGGCGAGCGGCTGAAGGGGAAGAGAGGACGGGTCTGCCGACCTGTCCATGCGACAGCTTGGAAAGCTGTCCTACATCCTGACAGCTTTGGAAAGCTGTCCTACATCCTGACAGCTTTGGAAAGCTG
>JAQBZA010000151.1 GCA_027622795.1 Planctomycetota bacterium
GCCGATGGCAGCCGTGTTGACGTGCTCGCGATGGAGCCCGACGAGCGGGCCCGGGCCGGCATCTTCCTCGCGTTCCAGAGGCCGATGGCGATTCCGGGCGTGCGGGTGGCCGACTTCCTGCGCCACTGCGTGACCAACGTCCGCAACCCCGACCGCAAGGAGGGGGAGGAACTGATGCCGATGCGGGAATTCCGCAACGAGCTCAAGGCCAAGATGGCCGAGCTTTCCATGGATCCCGATTTCGCCCGACGGTATGTCAACGACGGCTTCTCCGGGGGCGAGATGAAGCGGGCTGAAATCCTGCAACTCGCCATGCTGAAGCCGACGTTTGCCATCCTCGACGAGACCGACAGTGGCCTCGATGCCGACGCCGTGCGGCTGGCGAGCGAAAGCATCGCAAAAATTGGGGGTGCAGAGATGGGCATCCTCATCATCACCCATCATGAGCAACTGCTCGAGCACAACATTCCGCTCCAGACCCATGTCATGCTTGGCGGAAAGATCGTGGAATCGGGTGGCCCCGAACTGGCGGCCGAACTCCACAAGAAGGGCTACGAGCGGATTCGCGCGGCCTACCCCGAGGCAGCCGCCGCCGAGAAGGCGATGGAAGATACCCGCGCGGAATTGGCCGCGACCTGACCAGACAAACCCACCGAGGAGGACACCATGGCCACCGGACTTGAAGAAACCACCGAACTCGGTATCGGCGAGATCAACAAGTACGACTTCCGCACGGAGTCGACCGCTGTCTTCAAGGCCCGCAAAGGCCTCGATGCGGAGATCGTCGCGCAGATTTCGGAGATGAAGAACGAGCCGGCCTGGATGCGTGACTTCCGCCTGAAGTCACTCGAGATCTTCGAAAGCAAGCCGATGCCCGAATGGGGCGGCCGCCTGGGCATCAATTTCCAAGACATCTTTTATTACCTCAAGCCGACCGACAAGCAGGGCAAAACCTGGGACGAAGTTCCGGACTCGATCAAAGAAACCTTCGACCGCCTCGGCATCCCTGAGGCTGAACGAAAATTTCTCGCCGGAGTGAAGGCGCAATTTGAGAGCGAGGTGGTGTATGGGTCGCTGCAAGAGGATCTGTCGAAGAAGGGGGTGATCTTCACCGACACCGACACCGCCATTCGTGAGCATGCCGACCTGCTCCGCGAGTATTTCGGCACGGTGATCCCTCCCACCGACAACAAGTTTGCCGCTCTCAATTCTGCCGTCTGGTCGGGGGGCTCGTTCATCTACGTGCCCAAGGGGGTAAACATCGAGTTTCCGCTGCAGGCCTATTTCCGCATCAATGCGGAAAGCATGGGCCAGTTTGAGCGGACGCTGATCATCGTCGATGAGGGAGCCCACGTGCACTATGTCGAGGGCTGCACCGCCCCGATGTACTCCACGGAGAGCCTCCACTCGGCCGTGGTCGAAATCGTCGTCAAGAAGCACGGCCGCTGCCGCTACACCACGATCCAAAACTGGGCCAACAACATCTACAACCTCGTCACCAAGCGGGCGATGGCCTACGAGGGAGCCCTCATGGAGTGGATCGACGGCAACCTCGGCAGCCAACTCACGATGAAGTATCCGGCGGTCTATCTCATGGAGCCAGGGGCCCGCGGCGAGATCCTCTCGATCGCCTTCGCATCGGCCGGTCAGCATCAGGATGCCGGCGCGAAGATCGTCCATGCCGCCCCCCATACCAGCGGCCGGATCGTGTCGAAGAGCATCTCGAAGAATGGCGGCCGGGCCAGCTACCGGGGCCTCGTGAAGGTGGAGCCCGGGGCCATCAAGAGCAAGTCGAGCGTGGTCTGCGACGCCCTCATTCTCGACGACAAGAGCCGCAGTGACACCTACCCCTATATCGAGATCGAGGAGCAGGATGTCTCGATCGGCCATGAGGCCAGCGTGTCGAAGATCGGTGAGGAGCAGCTGTTTTATCTGATGAGCCGCGGCCTCACCGAAGCCGAGGCGAGCACGATGATCGTGGGTGGTTTCATCGAGCCGCTCGTCAAAGAGCTCCCGATGGAATACGCCGTCGAAATGAACAAGCTGATCCAGCTGCAGATGGAGGGCTCGGTGGGCTGATTTGCCCGCGTCACCGACACGATGACCACTGCCACTGCTCCCCTCGTCCCCACCGGCGGCTTCGACCACGACGCCTTCGAGAGCCTCCTCGCCTCCCAGTCGCTCCCCGAGTGGGCGATCGAGAAGCGTCGGGCCGCCTTCGTCGCGGCAGAGCGGCTCCCTCTGCCCGACCGCCGCAGCGAACACTGGATGCGGACCGACCTGCGGCTCTTTAAGCCGGCAGCCTGGGGGCTGCGTCCGGCAGGGTCGGCTGCCAGTGTCTCGACTGGTCTGCTTGCCGACGCGATCATGAACTCGCCCGAAGGCGGCCTGGCCGGGCGGCTCGTAGCGCTCGATGGGCATGTTGTCCGCGAGGATCTCGATCCAGCCGTTGCCGCGAAGGGAGTGCTCTTCGGATCGGCGGAGCGGCTGCTCGCGGAGCATGGCGACGTGTTTGCCGAGCACTGGTTTTCCGCCATCGATTCGGCCAGCGACTGGTTTGCCGCAATCCATGGTGCCTTTCACCGGGCCAGCGCCGTCGTGTATGTGCCCCCCGGTGTGCGGATCACCGAGCCGCTCTCTGTGATGGCGGCGATCACCGAAGGCGGCGTCGATACCTCGCACGTACTGGTCGTGGTGGCCGAGGGCGCCGAGGCCACGATCCTCACCGAGACATCGGGGGGTGGTGGGACCGGCACAGCGGGCGGCTTCCATTGCGGTGGCACGGAAATCATCGTCGGCCGAGGCGGCTTCCTGCGGATGGTCAATCTGCAGAATTGGAACACGGGGGTTTGGCATGTCGCTCGACAGAAGGCGGTTGTCCACGAGTCGGGCCGCCTGCAGTGGACGCTTGGGGCCCTCGGCAGCCGGCTCTCGCAGGTGGCCCAGGATGTGGCACTGGTCGGCCGTCATGCCGATGCTCAGGTCAACGGTGTGATGTTTACCGAAGGACGGCAGCACCTTGTCTACAATACGCTTCAGCACCACGAGGCCCCCTCGTGCAAGAGTGACCTGCTCTATAAGGGCGCCCTCCAGGATCGGTCGCGGCTCGTCTGGCGGGGCATGATCAAGGTCGACAAGGCCGCCCAGAAGACCGACGGCTATCAGCGCAACGACACGCTGATGCTCTCCAACGAATCGCGGGCCGACTCGATCCCCGGCCTCGAGATCGAGGCTGACGACGTGCGGTGTACGCATGGCGCCACCAGCGGCCGCGTCGACCGGGAGCAGATTTTCTACGCCCAGTCACGGGGCCTGACGGCCGACGAAGCGGCCCGGCTCGTGGTCGCCGGTTTCTTCCAGCAGATTTTCGACCGCATTACGATCCCACCGGTTCGCGAGGCGCTCGCCCAGGCCGTCGGCAGCCGTATCCGCCGCGTCTCGTAGGATCCTCTCCCCTCATGCCTGAATTCGTTCGCGTTGCCGCAATCGGTGAGATCCCCGATCCGGGCAAGACACTCGTCGAGGTTGATGGCGAAATGATCGCCCTCTTCCATGCCGACGGCCAGTTTTACGCCATTGACGATGTGTGTACGCACGATGGCGGCCCGCTGGCCGACGGCGAATTGCGGAACCACACGATCGCCTGCCCCCGCCACGGTGCGAAGTTCGACATCCGCACCGGCGCAGCACTGACGATGCCTGCCGTGCGGCCCACAAGGGCCCACGATGTGAAAGTCGAAGATGGCGGTGTCTGGGTGCGGTTGCGGAGTGACGTCTCCTCCACCGGCCCTGCCGCCCATGCCACGGCCTCTGCGCCGGTGAGCGCGGCTGCTCCGGCGGCGGCGGCCGCTCCTACCAGCCAGCCGCAGCCATTGTCGACGGCTGTTCCATCTGGCGCGCTCTGCGAAGACTCGATCCGCGAGATGCTCAAAGAGGTCAAGGATCCGGAACTCTTCGTCAACATTGTCGATCTGGGGCTCGTGTACGGGGTCACGCTCGAGCCGGCTGCCGATGCCCCCGGCAGGCAGAAGATCGGGATCGACATGACGATGACGAGCCCGGCCTGCCCCGCCGGCCCGCAGATGATTGGCGACACCAAACGCGTGCTCGGGGCGCACCCCGACGTGGAGGCGGTGGAGGTGCGGATCGTCATGGATCCACCGTGGACGCCCGACAAGATGACCGAGGCGGCACGGGATCAATTAGGCATTTTCTGAGCGCAGACTCATTTTGAAACTGCTCCTCTACGAGTGGTGCTGTTCGGGAGGGTTGACGAGGCAGCCGGCGGGATCGGATTTGAAGGGGCTGCTTGCCGAGGGGCGGATGATGCTCGAGGCGGTCGCGGCTGACGCAGCGCGCGATGGTTCGCTCGAGGTGACGGTGCTCGTCGACGAGGATCACGAGATCAGGCTGCCGAGCGGTGTGTGCCGGCAGTTCGTGCCGCAACGGCATGAACTCGAGGCGCTGACAGCTGCCGCCGCCCGCGTTGACTGGACGCTGCTCATTGCGCCCGAGACCGGTGGTATTCTTGTCGATCGCGTCGCCCGCGTGCGGGCGGCCGGGGGGGCGGTCCTTGCTCCAAACGCTGCATTTCTCACCATCGCCGCCGACAAGCAGGCCACCATCGACGCGCTCGCCGCGAGCGGCGTGCCCGTGCCGGCCGGGCGTTCCCTCGCCGCCGGTGAGCCTGCTCCGGCCGGTTTTCATCTGCCGGCTATCCGCAAGGCTCGAGCGAGCGCTGGCTGCGATGGGCTGGAGATCATCCACACACGCGACGTTTTTTCCGCTTCGACAACCGCCACGCGGCTGGAAGCCCTCGTGCCCGGTTCGCCGGTGGGCGTGTCGTGTCTCTGCGGGGGCGGCGACCCCGAGATCCTGCCGCCGCTGCGACAACGATTCTCCGCCGGCGACCGGCCGCACTATCGCGGCAGCGAGCCGCTTTCCGATCGGTCGGTGGCCGCCCGAGCGACGGCCCTGGCACGACGGGCCGTGGCTGCAGTCGAGCGGGCGTCCGGCGGTGCATCGGCCGTGGGATGGGTGGGTGTCGACATGCTGCTCGGCGATCGGCACGATGGCCGGGATGACCGCGTGCTCGAAGTCAATCCACGACTCACGACGTCGTTCGTCGTGCAGGCCAGCATGGCATCCACGAGCCTCGTGCGGTCGCTGATTGACCGAGCTGTCGCCTCCCGTGATCACGCGTCCTCTGCCTTCCGCTGATCTCGTCGCGCTCGATATCGGAGGAGCCAACATCAAGGCGGCCGATGGCCGCGGCTGGACCCACAGCGAACCGTTTGCCATGTGGCGCGACTGGCAGCGACTCTCCGCAGTGCTGGCGCGGTTGATCACCGGATCGCCAGGCCGCATCGTCGCCACGATGACCGGTGAGATCGCCGACTGCTTCCCGTCGCGGCGGGCCGGCGTCGACCATATCGTGGCCGCGCTCTCGACAGCCGCCAGCGGGAGTCCTGTCGGCATCTACGCCACCGACGGTCGCATCGTGTCGCCCGCGGAGGCGATCGCGAATCCGCTCGCTGTCGCCGCGTCCAACTGGCATGCCGTCGCCCGGCTGGCGGCCACGCTGGCGCCGACTCCCCGCACGGTGCTCATCGATATCGGCTCGACGACGGTCGACATGATCCCGATTCAGGATGGCCGACTAGCTCCACTGGCGACCGACGATGTGGGCCGCATGACCTCCGGGGAACTCGTCTACACCGGCGTCGAGCGGACTCCGGTGGCGGCGTTGGTCCGCAGCCTGCCTCACCGTGGGATCCACCGCCCGGTGGCGAGCGAACTCTTCGCGCGATCCCAAGATGCCTGGCTCATCCTCGGCGAGCTGCCCGAAGATCCTGCCTGCACCGACACGGCCGACGGTGGCCCCGCTACACGGGATGCCGCCCGCGTTCGGCTGGCCCGAATGATGCTGCTCGATCCAGAAAGCTTCAGCATGGGGGACGCCCGGGCCGCAGCCGAGTGGATTGCCACGGCGCAGACCCGTCAGATCGGCCGGGCCATGCGGAGCCTCGCGAGGGGAACGGGCTGGCATCCCACTGGCAGCGTCATCTCCGGACACGGCCGTCACCTCGCCGACAGAATCCTTGCCAGAATGCCTCACGCTCTGCTTACAATCCGCTTGCAGGATCATTTTTCTCCTACCGTGTCGAGAGTCGCGCCAGCGTATGCATTGGCACTCATCGCCCGGGGGGTCCTTTCATGACAAAAAAATGGGTGCGGGGCTGCATTCGCCCGTCCGCCGAAAGCAGCGACCATGAGACGCTTGTCCTAAAAATCGGCGGAAGCCTTCTCTCGTGGCCCGATTGGCCGTGGCTCCTTGATCGCCTGCTCACAGGAATGGGCGATGTTCCGCTCGCGATCGTCGTCGGCGGCGGTGCCGTCGTCGATGGTCTTCGACAGATCGATTCGGCCGCTCCGCAGCCAGCCAAGCTGATGCACGATCTCGCTCTCGACTGCATGCACACACTCGCCCAACTGGTCTCAAAAAGCACCGGGCTGCCCCTCTCCGCAAATCCCGCCCTTACCGGAGCGGCATGTGTGCTCGATGCGCCCACCTGGATGCTCACCCAACCGGCAGCCGCCAGCCTCCCCGCCAGTTGGGATGTCACCAGCGACTCCATCGCCGCCCGGCTGGCGAGTGACTATTCGGCCGCCTTGATGCTCGCCAAGTCGACGCCACCGCCCGTGACGTGGCATGGGCAGAGCCTCGAACCGCTCGCCACAGCCGGCTGGGTCGATCGCTGTTTCCCCGCCGTCGCCGACGACCTCCAAACAATTCTGTGGACAGCCCCAACAGGCTGACCACATGAACTGAATTCTGATAGCTGTAGCAAGCATCTGAAAAAACTGACACGGATAGGCGAGGGGGTCGGCGAACGCTCGACGAGCCTTGGGCGTATCCTCGCCCGGTGAGGAGACTTTTGCCGCCCCCAAGCCGGCGACACAAGTGAGCCGGGGCGTTCGAGCCGCTACCAGTACCAGCGATCGGCAGGCCGTGGCTCGAGCGACGCAGTGCGAGCCGCGGCCAGTTCGGTCGCCTCGACCGATTCGGTGGCAAACGCCCAGGGCTGAAACTGCACGCCTCCCGAGGCGGTCACCACCCAGCCATTGCCTTTGCGCAGCTTGGTGGCAATCGTCGGCACGGTCGTCGCCACCCGATAGGCGGGCACGGGCAGCTTTTCGTCGTCAAGCAACACTGCAAGGTCGAGGCCGGCCCGCCGGTCGAGTTGGCGACCCTGGATCAGCGCGGCCACCACAGCCAGATCGATGCAGTTGACGAGGTCGGCGAAGACGGGCTGGCGGGTGGCAAGGGTGTCATAGTGAGTCGTCATGGCGGCGCACCACTTCTTCGCAATCCCGTCGGCGGCCCCCTGGCCCCGCTTCACGCCTCCTTTCGCCAGCAAATCGCTCTCTGTGAG
>JAQBZA010000152.1 GCA_027622795.1 Planctomycetota bacterium
GTCGGCTGGCCGAGGTGCTAAGGCCCTTCCGCGTGCGGATCCTCGCCACCGACTGGTTTCCGGAGCGCAAGCCTGAGCATGTCGAGTTTCTCGGCCCCCCGGAGTCGCTGCCAACCGTGCTCGAGGCGGCCGACATCCTCTTTCTCTGCGTCCCGCTCACGCCCCACACGAAGGGCATGATCGATGCCACGGCGCTGGCCGCCATGAAGCGGGGCAGCATCCTCGTCAACATGGCCCGCGGGAAGCTCGTCGATGAAAATGCCCTGGCCGACGCCCTCGAACGCGGTCACCTCGATTCGGCCGCCCTCGACGTGACCCCCGAGGAGCCGCCGCCGGCGACCAGCCGGCTGTGGACGGCGCCCCGCCTGATCATCACCCCGCACGTCGCCGGGCAGTCGGCCCGCCGAATCGATGCAATGACCGAATTCTTCTGCGATAATCTCTATCGTTCCTCCGCCGGCAATCCGCTGCGAAACCAGGTCGACAAGCGACTCGGCTTCCCGGAGCCTGGCCCATCGAGTGCTCTATGACCCGCGACGATTCCTTCTCCACCGCCATCTATCAGGACGACCGACCGACGATCTCGGCCGCCGGCGATATCGCCGTGCGATGCCCCGATGAGCTCCTTTCCCGCTACGGCGAAATCCTGGAGAGTGGGCGGCTCAACTGGACCGAATACCACAACCTGATCCGCCGGCTTGGTGCGGGAGGGCAAGGCGTGGTCTTCCTCACCACCCGCCGCGGCACCGACAACTTCAGCCTGCCGGTCGCGCTCAAGGTGTTTTCACCGGAGCGGTATGAATCGGAGGCCCACTACGACGAAGCGATGGCCCGGATTGCCGCCGTCGCCTCACGGGTCGCCCAGATCCAGCAAGACAATCTGCTCGACGTGCAAAACTTCGTCGAGCAACGCCGCATCCGGATCATGGAGATGGAGTGGATCGACGGCTACGACCTGTCGCGGCTGCTCGCCCCGGAGCTTCTCGAGCAGACCCGCCAACGCGTGAGCGAAGACCGCTGGACCTATCTCAACAACGTGATCGTGACGGCCGGCCCGCGGCAGTCGCGGCTCAAGCCGGGAGTGGCGATCGCCGTCATGCGGGAATGCCTCGCCGCGCTGGCCGCGCTCCACCGCGAGGGAATCGTGCATGGCGACATCAAGAGCTCCAACATCATGGTGAAGCGGACGGGCAATGCGAAGATCATCGACATCGGCTCGGCCGTGGCCCTCGACGACATGCCTGCCAACCGCACCTGCACGCCTGCCTACGCCGCCCCCGAAGTGCTTGAAGGACGCGAAAACACCCCCCGCTCTGATCTCGCCAGCCTCGGCTATGTGCTGATCGAAATGCTCTCGGGGCAGCCGCCGTTCGCGGGGCTCCACTCCTACCGCGATCTGCTCGAAGCCAAGCGGTCGCTGGTCCACCGACTCGAGCAAGTGTTGCCGACGGAGGTCACCTGCAACGAGCTGCTGATGTCGTTTATCCGCGGCATGATCGCGGCCGACCCTGCCCGCCGGTTTCCGAGCGCTGAGGATGCCGATCTTGTCAAAGAGGGCGCCGCCAGCTTCCACCGCCAGCTGATCGTGGGCGGCCTGGCGAGCGAATACGAAAACGAGATCCGGGCCTGGCTGGAGGAACTGGAGTAGCTCACCGCAGGCGTTTGTAGATCGCCGCGATGAGGGAAGTGGTGCCGCGGGGGGCGAGGCGTTTGAGACGCCAGAGCCCACGGGCAGTGCGGCCGACTACGACGTAGCGACGGTCGCGGTCGATGGCGTGGATCACGCGGGCGGCAACGCGTTCGCTCGTCCAGCGGGAGGCGTCCATGCGGCGGCGGGCCTCACGAGATTCGAGGCCGGCGGAGAAGTGCCAGGTGTCGAGCAGGCCCGAGCGGAAGAAGCCGGGGCAGACGACCGTGACGCCGGGCCGACGGCGGCCACACTCAGCCGCGATCGCCTCGGAGAGCGCAATCACGCCGGCCTTGCTCGCGGAGTAGGCGGCCATCGACGGGGGCGCGAGGATGCCGGCGATCGATGCCACGTTCACCAAATGCGATCGGGAGGGATGCTCGCGGAGCCACGGCAGAAACGTCTCGCAGCCCAGAGCGGTGCCGAGGAGATTGGTGTCGAGCACCCGCTGCCACTGCGACTCGGGGAGCTGGCCCACCTCGCCGGTCGCTCCGACGCCGGCACAGTTGACAAGCAGATCGAGCGTGGGCCAGTCGCTGCGGAGCCGGTCATGCAGGGCCCGCCAGGCAGCTGGGTCGCGGACATCGAGAATGGTCGGGATGCTCCTCCCGCCGCGGCAGTCGACTTCGACCTGCACCGTCGCCAGACGATCGGCGTCGAGGTCGGCCAGGCAGATCCGCCAGCCGGCGGCGGCGAGGTCGAGGGCGAGAGCCCGGCCGAGGCCGCTGGCTGCCCCGGTGACGATTGCCGAGCCCGATTTCCAGTGCATACGGGCTCTTTCTGGAGCCAGCCGCGACCGGCAGGCAAGGGCGAGCCAGCAGACCAGTGGTAAAGCCGGCAAACAAAGCGAGGGTGACGGGACTCGAACCCGCGGCCTCCAGCGTGACAGGCTGGCGCTCTAACCAACTGAGCTACACCCCCAACTGCCTCACTGCGATCCCCCTTGAGAGATGCAGTGCGACGGGAGTTTCCTCTCGACCCCCAAATATATCCGTTTTTTGGCCCTTCTCCACAAGTCCCCCCTCAGCGCTGCCTACATCACGCCGCGGGAGGGATCAAAGCCCTTCGTCCGGGCGGTTTCAAAATCCTGCTCAGCTTGACCGTCAAGGCCAATCGCCTGGCAGGCCAACGCCCGATGGTGATGCATGACGGCCAGCGAGTGCTCAAACCATCGCAGCCGCCGGGCCAACTGCACACGATCGACCCGCTCGACCAGCAAGAGTGCCTGCCGCCGCTGTCGCTGCATGCCATCGATCGCCAGATTGAGTTGATCGATCGCTTCTTGTTGGCGGCCCAGCAGGTGCAAGATAAAGCCACGGGTGTCCAGAAACTCCACTGGCTCGTCGTCCCGCACCGCCAACGCGGCATCGACGTCGGCGAGCGCCTCCGAGAGGTCTCGGCCCACGAGAGCCCGAATGTAGGCGCGATGATTGAGCGCTTCGGCATCGCCGGGCCCCGAAAGCCGCACGGCCAACGCCGCGGCCTCGACCGCCGCATCCGGCTCGCCGGCTACCACATGAGCGAGTGCCTGCACCCGCGCCGGCATCGGGCTCGTCGGCATCTCTTGGGCTGCTTTTTCTGCGTCGGCAATCGCCCCTGCCGCATCGCGATTCTCCAGCCGGAGCATCGCCCGCATGCAGAGCAACTCAGGATCTTGCCCATGCCAGTCAATGGCACGGCTCATGTGGGTCACCGCAGTTGGCAGGTCATCCTGCACCTCATGCAACGTGGCCTGCTCCAGCGACCAGACCACCACCGCATCACGAATCAGCGGCATGACCACCGGCGCGAGCAGTGTCGGCATGACCAGGCCGGCGATTACCGCTGCGATGAAGAGCCGCTTGCCGGATCCTGCCCGCCGACGAGCCGATGCTGGCTGCTGCCCCGCATTGCCGCCGTCGGCAAAGACAACGGGGACGTCAAATTCGGGTGGAATCGGGAATCCGTCGCGGTCGTATCGCATAGGAATGGCCTGCGTCGGTATTCTAATTGGGAATTCCGCCGCCGTGGTGTAATCCGCAGGAGATTCCAGCATGCCACTTTTCGAAATTGAGACCGACGGCCACATCATCATCTCATGGGCCGCCGATGAGCAGGGGGCGGAAGCTGTGGTGGCCGATGCCTACCCGCATGAGAAAATTGTGAGGCTTACGCGACGCCCGCGGGATACCTGGGTGATCTCCAAGTCGGCCCTCGGCCTCACCGACACCCGCAACGATCCCTGCAACACCGCCCGCGAATGCCTATCGAAGGCGGCTGGTGACAAACTCCACGCCATCCGGCTCTACATGCACGAAACCGGCGACGATCTCGACCGGGCCCGCAAAGTGATCGAGTCGAATATGGTGATGGGCTGGTAGCGACGAGAGGCGTCAGCGTACCACGGGCTCGGCCGGTGTGTCGAAGCTCGCGGCGCGAACAGCCGATTCAGCGGTTGGTTCGCCGACGAGAATCGATGAACTGGGGCGGTAACTCGATGTGCCCCCTGGGCGATACCCAGGGTCAGGCCGCCGCCGCGGCGGCGTAGCTGGAAGCGACGAACCTGAGGGTGTTGCCGGAAGCGAAGGCGATCCCGGAAGCGAAGGCGATCCCGGAAGCGAAGGCGATCCCGGAAGCGAAGGCGATCCCGGAAGCGAAGGCGATCCCGGAAGCGAAGGCGATCCCGGAAGCGAATCGGGAGACACTGGTAGCGGGGCCGATTGAAGAGAAGAAGACATTGGGCCCGACGGTGCCGGAGCCGCAACAGCGGCCGGATTGCTCGACAGCGGCGGCTCCATCGCGGGGGCCATCGGCGGCGCAGTCACGGCCGCACCTGCACCGAAGCCACTCCCGCCAAACCGGCTCGCGTTGACGTCGCCGTACCGCGACTCCGGAGACACCGACGGCGTTGACGCAGCTGCCGGAGCCACGGAATCACCAAACGAACTGCCAACTCGGCTGTCGGCGACCCGCGCTGGCGCCACCAGCGTATCGGGCGTCACGGTCATTGTTGCCGGCGGCTGTGCTGCCGAGGGCAGTGTCGCATAGGGACCGTTTTGTGTGGCAGCTGCGCCCACCGCACCGGCTCCGGCCATCTCGGCAGTGTCGGGGTAAGTCATCGGGGCAGGAGTCGACTGGCCATAGGTGATCGGCGCCGCATCCTCGGTCGATGGGTAGTTTGGCAACTGGCCGGCACTGGCCTGAGCCGTTGCGGCATTGGCCGATGGGGCTGCCGCCGGCTCATTCATCACATAGCCCTGAGGCGTTGTCGTGGTTGGATACGGAGAGGCCATGCTCGAAGGCTTGGTAACGCCGTCCTCACGAGGAGCACTCTCGTCGAATGGGGGTGCCGACGCGAGCTGAGCAGGATCGCCCGATCCCCCGAAAGCCCACCATGAGGACGGCTTGGAAAACGAAGCGCCGCTCTTGCAGCCAGAGGCCACAAGGACAAGCCCGGCAAGGACAAGTCCGGCGCCAGCTGCCACCCAAGCCCGACTGTGGCGGCGGAATTCGTGTTCGTGCTCCTGACTCATGACGCTCTCCAACAGACGGGTGCCTCGGGTGTGCCTATCGCCTCAGGGAAATAGGCCGCTGGCATCCGCACGTCAACGCCAACGCTCGCCCAAGCGCCTATCACGCGAAAATGACAAGCCCCGGCAAGCTGGGCAGGAGCGCCACGCAACCCAAGCTTCCCTACTTTTTGGCAGCCGCAAACCGCTTACTCACGGCATCCCAATCGATGACGTTGAAAAACGCCGTCAGGTAATCAGCGCGACGGTTTTGGTAGAGCAGGTAGTAGGCATGCTCCCACACGTCGACGCCGAGCAACGGGGTATTGCCGTGCATCAGCGGGCTGTCTTGGTTGGCGGTGCTCTCCACGAGGAGCTTGCCCTGCGGATCAACCGAGAGCCAGGCCCAGCCACTGCCAAACCGCTTCATGCCGGCATCGCTGAAGGTCGTCTTGAAGTTGTCGTAGCTGCCGAAGACGCTCTTTACCGCCTCGCTGAGTGGGCCGCCCGGCTCGCCACCTTTGCCCTTGCCGATCGTCTCCCAAAACATCGTGTGGTTGGCATGCCCGCCGCCGTTGTTGCGAACAGCTGGGCGGATCGCCTCCGGCACCTTCTCGAGATCGGTGATCAGCTTTTCCACCGGCAGGGCCGCCAGGTCGGCATGGCCTTCGAGGGCCTTGTTGACGTTGGTCACATAGGCGGCGTGGTGCTTGTCGTGATGGATCTCCATCGTGCGGGCATCGATATACGGCTCGAGGGCGTCGAAGGCATAGGGCAGGGGGGGGAGCGTGTAGGCCATGGTGGAGATCTCCTAAGCGAGGGATCGAGCTTCATTCGTGTGGCGGGATCGTAGCCAACCAGCCGCCCACCGGCAAACGACCGAGCTCGCTAACGGTGCCGGCAGTAGCGATTGGGCGATCAAGTCGGCCGAGGCGGGCCCTGCCGAACCTGCGGGCGATGCCGGATGCCCCGCGGCCTGCCGACTCGGTGAATCCCGCGGCCGAAGCATGCCGACGTTTTCAAGAGCACGGCATGGTCGCGGCGGCATGGAGGCCCCGCGGTCCCCGGCGGGAGGCGTTCCCGCCACCCAAACAGATTCGTGGCCCGATGTCTCGCGGAAGTGGTTCGCGGCGTGATCAGCGTCGGCGGATGATCGTTTCCTGGTCTCGTACCGCGTCGGCTGCCGACGTCGGCGACGGGGCCGCCATCGATCGTCGTGGAGCCGACTATGCACCGGCGGCAGCGCCCGAGCGACAGCCCGCCCTAGCAGCCTTCCTGCCCACCGGCATCGGAGGGTTGGCGGGAGTCACTACTGGCATCCTCGCGATCGCGGCCATGGTGACTGGCCCAAGCCTCGCCGAGATGGTGCTCGATCGGCCGCTTTTCGCTGATAGCGGCCGCTTCGCCCGGACACTTGCATCCCTTCGCAACTGCTTCGATATCAACGCTCCCGTCAGCCTTGCCACCGGGACGAGCCAGATCCTGCTGCTGGCCGCAGCACTGGTCGCCTGGGCGGTGCGGGGCATGAGGCGGCATCGCCGAGACGACTACAACGGACGGTTTCGGGCCTGGGGCTGGATGGCCGCGATGCTGGTAATCGGATCGCTCACGGCCATTGCGCCGCTCGGGGCCTGCCTGGCAGCCTTCATCGTCGACGCCACCGGTGTGACCTTCGGCCCGGGCGGACTCGGATGGTGGATTGCAGTGGCCACCATCGCGGTCGGGGCCGTGTCGCTCTGGGCGGTGCTGCCGCTCCACGAGCGGCTGGGTACAGCGCTCTGGCTCGGTACGTCGGCAATCTTGTGGGCCACATCGCTGGGCTGCACGTGGATCGCAGCAACGAGCGCGGGGAGCTTGGGGATCACCCTCGTGGGCCAGGCGGCATGGACCTTCGCGACGGCGACGGCGCTAGTTGCGATGCTGGCCGCCGCTCGCAGTGTGATTCGTGAGATCCGCGGGGAAGCGGTGTCAGCGGCTCGCCGGCCGAAGAAGCAGGCCCCGAGCAAGCCTCTCGTGGAAGATGCGGCCGAGGCCGACGATGAGAGCGAAGAGCCGGGCTTTGCCGAAGAGCCGGTGGTGTTTGTCGAGTCATCAGACTCGGCCGATTTTACCGACGGCTCGGAGGAAGACCTGCCAACAGGGCGGAAGCTCACGAAGGCCGAACGCAAACGGCTCAAGCGGATGGCTCGGCTCCAGCAGGCGGGCTGAGCGGGGCGGCTTTGACGCCGCCGGCCAGATCGTGAA
>JAQBZA010000153.1 GCA_027622795.1 Planctomycetota bacterium
GGCCGCCGGTGGCCAAGCGTCGGGCCGGAAGAGATCGGCAATCGTGGCATCGATCCGTTTGCAGGCGGCGCGGTAAGCCGCCGCCGCGCCGGCAGGGGTATCGTCGTTGATGCGGGCCAGCACGACGACGTCGAGCGACTTCGTGACGTTGTCAAAAACAATGAGTCGATCGTAGAAGGCGAAGCTCAGGTCGGGCAGATGCAGGTCGTCGGGCGGTGGGTTGGGCAGCCGCTCGACATAGCGGACCGCATCGTAGGCGGCATAGCCAACCACGCCGCTGGTAAACGGGGGCAGTTCGGGGAGGCGGGCCGGCCGAAAGGGCGCCATGCGGCGCTCCAATTCGCCAAGGGGATCATCCGATTCAAGTGTCTCGGCATTGCGATTGTGCTCGATGATCGTGACCGTCGTGCCCCGGGCCTCCAGTCGCATGAAGGGATCGGCACCAAGGAAGCTGTAGCGGCCCACCTTTTCCCCCCCCACCACGCTCTCGAACAGGCAGCCGCAGGCCCCGGAATCGATGCGGGCAAAGGCCGACAAGGGGGTGAGGCCGTCGGCAAACAGCCGGCGGTAGACGGGCACCAGGCGATGGCGGCGGGCCAGGTCAGAAAAGCGGTCAAGATCGGGAGCGTGCGGCATGGTGAACGAGGATAACACCGCCCTGCCCCGACCCGCTATGATTTCCAACGGAAGCCGTGCGCTGACCACGTCTTCCCGATGCCGAGTGACGTTCCGATGCCATTTCCGATGTCTTCCTCATGAAGTGCCAACACTGCGATCGACAGGCTGTCTTCCACATTACCGAGCTTGAAACGGGCGAGGTGCGGGAAGTGCACCTCTGCGAAGAACATGCCCGGACCTACCTCAATCAGTCGGAGGCAGCCGGCGAACCGCCGTTGGGCAAGCCGGGCGGCCTGGCCACACCGCTGGGGGTCGGGCAGACGGCCGAGGAACTGTCGGTGCTCGACCAGAAGACCTGCGACATGTGTGGCATCTCGTTTTTCGAGTTTCGCAACCAGGGCCGGCTGGGCTGCCCCCACGACTATGTCGCCTTCGAAAAAGAGCTGGAGCCGCTCATCGCCAACATCCATGGTGCGACTGAGCACGTGGGCCGGCGCCCCCAGCAAGCTGCCGCCATCGTCATGCCGCAGGAGGGTACTGAGGGCCTCACCCGGGTGATCGGCCTGCGGCTGGAGATGAAAGAGGCGATCGCCTGCGAAGACTATGAGAAGGCGAAGGAAAATCGTGACCTGATCCGTGAGATCGAGGAGACCTGGCTTGGCCCAGCGGTCGCCCCTCCCCCGCCGGAGGCGACACCATGAAGATCGATACCCTCACCGACTCCATCGGCGAATGGTTGCGGGGCACCGGGCCCGAATCCGACATCGTGATGAGCAGCCGGGTGCGGCTGGCGCGAAACCTGGCTCATTTTCCGTTTGTGGGCCGGGCGAGTGAGCAGGAGCGGTTTGACACCGAGGCCTTGCTTCGGCAGCGGATTGCCGCCGCGCCCCTCGGAGGCAGCCTCGAATACATCGATGTCGGCCACCTCGAGGAGATCGATCGCCAGTTCCTCGTCGAACGCCAACTCATCAGCCGTGAGCATGCCGATGCCCAGGGGGCGCGCGGCGTGGCGATCGACGGCCGCGAGCAGGTGAGCCTGATGATCAACGAGGAGGATCACCTGCGGATTCAGTGCATGCACAGTGGCCTCGACCTGGCTGGTGCGTTCGAGCAGATTCGCGCCGTTGACGAGCAGATCGAGAAGGTGGTGCCCTATGCCTTCCATCCCAAATGGGGCTACCTGACCGCCTGCCCGACCAACGTCGGCACCGGCATCCGGGTGAGCGTGATGCTCCACCTCCCGGCCCTGGTGATCACGCGACAGATCGACAAGGTGTTTCGTAGCCTCCACAAAATCTCGCTGGCCGTCCGTGGGCTCTACGGGGAGGGTTCGCAGGCGATGGGAGACTTTTACCAGATCTCCAATCAGACCACCCTCGGCAAGACCGAGGAGGAACTGATCGAACAGGTTGGCGACGTTGTGCCAGTGCTGATCGACTATGAGCGGCGGGCCCGCGAATTCCTCGTCCGCGAGACCCAAGAAAATGTCCATGACCAGGTCAGCCGGGCCTATGGCATCCTACGGACGGCCCAAACGATCAGCGCCGAGGAGACGATGCAGCTGCTCTCCCGGGTTCGCATGGGCGTGCTGCTCGGATTGATCGGCGACGTGACGATCCCCGACATCAACGTGCTGCTGGTGCGGACGCAGCCGGCCCATCTCCAGAAGATTCGCGGCGTGGAACTGGACACCAACGATCGCAATATTGAGCGGGCCCGCTATCTCCGGCACCACTTCGAGGGCGGCGCGGAGCCGGCCAACTGATGCTCAGGCGAGTTTGCGGCGGAGGGCCTGCACAACGGGAGGGGGTACGAACCGCAGCAGCGCCGCATCGTCAGCCAGTGGGGTGATCTGCTTCAGGAGCGATGATGAGATGTGGGAGTATTGCGCATCGGCCATCAGAAAGACCGTCTCCACGGTCGGGTCGAGCTTTCGGTTGGCGAGCGTCATCGTAAACTCGGCCTCGATGTCGGTGAGCGACCGCACGCCGCGGAGAAGAACACTCGCCCCCTGCTTCCGCACAAAGGCCACCGACAGACCGGCGAAGCAGTCGACCACGACGTTCGGAAGGCGGTGCACTGCCGCCCGGACAAGATCCACGCGCTCCTCCAGGGTAAACATCGAGTGCTTGTCGGGATTGATGCCGACGCCGACCACCAGCCGTTCAAAAATCCGACTGGCCCGTTCGATCACGTCGAGATGGCCGAGCGTGACCGGGTCAAAAGAGCCGGTGTAGACGGCGGTGCGGGAAGGGCTGGGGGCGGTCACGGGCGTTGCTCCAGAGCGACGGAAGGGGCAAAAGAGGCCGGTCGGAGCGTCTGCGATATGGCTCCTCGGCCGGAGCGATTATGGTATGCAACGTCGGATTCGTGGAGAGCCGAGGGACGTGACCGTGTCGAAACTGATACCACTCGTCGGAATGGTACTCGCTGGACTCATCGGAATTATCTTTCTTGCCGACCTGGCGGCCGGATTTCCGTTTGGGAGAGTCAGTGTTGCGGCTGACGTGGGCTTCGTGGTTACGAGCGCGATCATTGGCTATCTGAGTTGGTCGCTGATCGATCGAACTCGCCCATAGCCGGGAATTTCTCACGCCGCCCTGAGTATTGACCCTCGGGACGAACTGCCAATACCGCCCCGCAGAATGGCAGGGAGTTCGGAAAGTGGAAGAGCTTGGACTCGATGAGGTGTCTCCCGGCGAATCCAGGCCAGGTGCCGTTTGAACCGTCGATGGACCGTGGCCGGCGAGGTGCTCGATTCTCCGGCATCAAGAATGTGGAGTGATCCTGCCTGGTGACCGCGACATCTCCATCTGACCCAGTGATCAAGGAGGCTGAATCCTGAGGTGGTCCTCAATGCCACTTCCCACAGGCCCCAGACCATGCTCCGGCACGGCCAGCCACGGGGGGCGGGTCGACGACTGCCGCGATGCTGAAAATCAAACTGATCAACCACAATCGTGTTGATCCCCTCCTGCACAAGCGCATCGCGGAGGTCGAGCCGCACGGAGCCACGCGCGATTATGGATGTAAGCTGGGGCCAGACCTGGCGGGCCTCCCGAATCGCCTGTCGAAGTACCTGCCGGGATGGTGGCCAGTCCGCGGAGAGGTCGAGGGCGACATCAGGCAGTGAGTCGAAAGCCGCTTCGCGGGCAGTCGCCAGGGTTTTTAGATTGACTGTCCACGTCATCGGAACATCGCTGCTGCGTGCCTCGGCCATCCATGCAGCTGCTTCGGTCACCGAAGTCTGACGTGGAATCGGACAGATGATGATCGCCGCTGTCATCGTGTAGTTGGTCATCAAGTATTCCCATGCCTGACGGACGATAAGCCGCCGCTGTGTGGCGATTGCACTTGGCGTGGTATCGACGCTGTCCTGTCTTTCGCTTCAGTGGTGTGATGAGGAAGAAAAGAATACCGAATAGCCGGCCCATCACGGCCGGGCAGTGGGAGATGACCATTCGCTATGGGGCGACTGTTCCGAGTGGGTAAGTTCCCATGCCACCATGGCGTTTACCAGCCCAGTCGCCGAGGCCTCCTTGGCCTCGGCCGTCGGCTTGACACCCCTTGTGGCAAGCGCATCTGAGGTCAACGGACTGATGCTCGCAATTCGCCAGGATTCCATTGCGCTGCCAAACAAGTCGACAGCGGCATGGGCAATAGCCGGACTCGTTACTACCACCCAATCGATGGGGCAGTGCGACAGTAAGTTTTTTGTTGCTGGTTCGAGGATGGTTACCGGAACACTTCGGTAGGCAACCGCCTCGTCAACGCTGTGGCCGGCAGCTGTCAGTCCACGGAAGAGTACGTCACGCCCGCGTTCCGCTCGGATGAGAAGAAAGCGGCTACTCGGGAGAGAGATCATCTTTTCCAGGATACCCTCGGCTCGAAAACTGTCCGGCACCAGATCGCACACGTACCCTCCGGCAGAGAGCGCTGCGGCGGTCGCTGGCCCAACGGCTGCCAGACGGACAGTGCCGAGCCACCGACCATCGAGACCGAGCGTCCCCAACCGACGCAGAAATGACTGTACCCCGTTCACGCTAGAAAAGATTATCCAGTCGAATGTGTCAACTGCCCGGATTGCTGCATCAAGATTTTGCCAGCTGCTCGGTGATTCGATTCGCATCACGGGAACATGAATACCCATGCCCCCTTGCCCGGCTATCAGGTCGACAATCGTTTCGCCCTGACCAGCTGGCCGTGTGACGAGGACACGCCTGCCGGCCAGTGGCTGAAGGCTTGCCGACATTGCTGGTGGTAGCTGGGCTACTTCGCCGACAATCGCAACCGCGGGCGCAAGCCACGCATGGGCGGCGAAATCGGCACCGCAGCGGCCGAGCGACGATACAGCAATACGTTGGTCAGGCCACGAGCAACGACTGACGATTGTGACGGGCGTTTCCGCTGGCTTTCCGGCGTTGAGCAAACTTTGCGACCATGTGGCCGCCTGATCAACACCCATGTAGATGGCTATCGTCCCACTCAGTTTCGACAAGAGTTGGAAGTCGACCCCAGACTGCTCTTTGTCGGCTTCATGTCCCGTGATCAGCGTGACGCTTGAGGCAGCCATTCGGCTCGTGATCGGGATTCCCGCCGCTGCCGCTGCGGCGAATGCGGCGGTGACACCCGGGACTATCTCAATCGCGACTCCGGCTTGGTGGAGCGGCTTGAGCTCCTCTGCCAACCGTGCGAAAACGGATGGATCACCTCCCTTGAGTCGAATAACCGTACGGTGTTCGGTCGCCAAGCGGACCAACATGGCGCCGATCTCGGTGCCAGGATCAGTGCTGGTTGCCGTTCCCCTCGGAACAGGCACACGGTCGGCGGCCGGATTGACAGTGGCCAGCAGTTCCTGGGGCACAAGAACGTCATGGACGACTACATTCGCACGTGCGAGCCATTGTCGTGCTCGAACGGTCATCAGGTCAGGGTGGCCTGGACCAGCGCCGATGAAGACGACCTTGCTGCACGGGGGTTTTTCGCTGCCCTGCTGCATAGGGAAACTGTCTCTTCCACCCGTTCCTCAGCCGGGTTGTTACAAGGGGGTTGGCGAGTCGCCCACGCGTTGCAAAGATCAAGGTGTCTCGCGACCCTCGTACGCTTCCGAACCACCTTCAGTTCTTCAGCGCATGTCTGATTCTACATCACCGAACGGCGGATCGAGCGCCTCCTCGACAACGACGAAACTCCCCGTGATTTCCGAGGGTGAACGGAAACGGCTCCAGAAGTGTTTTTTGGCTGGTGAGCAAAAGGCGGCCGGAAACGTCGATTATGCGATCGAAATGTTTGCAACGTGCGTGATCGGTGATCCTGCAAATGCGGTTTATCTGCAGAGTTTTTTGGCCGTCCTCAAAAAGAAGTTTGCTGCCAAGAAGGCCGGTGGCCTATCGTCGCTGTTCTCGGCTGGCGGACGTAGTGGCCTGCGTAAGTTTGTTGCATCGGAGCAGTGGGTCGAACTCCTCAAAAAGGGCGTTGAACTGCTCAAGGCATCGCCCCATGACCACGGCACACTCCTCGCCATGGCCAACGCATGCAGCCACTTGAACCTTCATGAATCGCACCCCATTTTCCTCCGTGCGGCTCTGGATGCGGCACCGACCGATGCGGAGGTGAATCGTGTGTGTGCTGCCTATCTAGAGGCTCGTGGCCAATATGATCAGGCGATTGCCTGTTGGCGACGGATTGCCAATATCAAGGGCATGGCCGAGGAGGCAGAGCGAACCATAACCAGGCTCCAGGTTGAAAACACGGTTGCCAAAGGCATGGAACTCGAGGGTCGAGGAGGCTCGAAGCCAACTGTTGAAAGCAGCAGCGAGACGTCTCCCGAGAAGCCGCGGACCGTGGTTCTTCGTGAAACGCTCGCACGCGATCCAGCCAACATCGAAGCGGCCCTCGAACTGGCGGATATCCTGGAGAAGGAGGAGACAATTGACGCCGCGGAGAAGGTGCTTCTTCATGCACTTGCCGCGTCTGGCAATGATCTGAAAGTACAAGAGCATCTCGAAGACCGGCAGCTTCGCTGGGCTCGGCATCGCGTGCATGTCGCCGAAAAACAAGTTGAAGCGGAGGATACACCACAGCACCGGCAGACGCTTGAGCAACTCCGAGTGGCGCAGGTCAGGCAGGAGATCGAAGTCTACCGATCGCGTTCAGAACGCTATCCAGAAAATTTGACATGGCGTTATGAACTGGCCCTGAGACTGAAAGCGGACGGTAATTTCGATGCGGCGATCAAAGAGTTCCAAGTTGCGATGCAGGATGATCGGCGAAAAGGGGCCGTGGCCTTGGAACTTGGAGAGTGCTTTCAGAAAATCAAGCAATATCAACTCGCCTTCCAGAGTTATCAGACGGCGGTCGATGCCTTGACCGACCGGGAGGCCGATCTCCGCAAGCGGGCCCTCTATCGGGCGGGGGTGCTGGCCACGGGCCTCAAGGATGTGGATTCAGCCCAAAAATACCTCTCTGCTCTCGCCGTGATCGACTTCGGCTACCGGGATGTAGCCGACCGTCTGGACAAGTTGAAGACCGTGAAGCATAAAGAGGCAGATGAAGCGGACTAAACTGGTTCGATTCACACGGCCGGAGCGTCCACCCATCGCCGCCACCGTTCATCACACATTCACTTTTGTAGAAACATAAGGATCAGGAATGCCACACTCGGCCAGCGCCAAGAAACGTCATCGTCAGAATCTTCGCAATCGAGACCGCAACCGCGCCACCAAGTCGGAGATCAAGACACACATTCGCAAAGTGCTCGACTCAATCTCCTCGGGCGACGTCGCCGCCGC
>JAQBZA010000154.1 GCA_027622795.1 Planctomycetota bacterium
GATGCACGAGCACCAGCTCATGATCCTTGGCGAGGGCCTGGAGAAACGGGTGCTGCGAACGGTAGACGCTCTGCCGCCGAAACCACATTGACGAGAGCACGGCGATCTTCTTCGGCTTCGGCGTGTTGACAATCGGCTTGCTGCACAGCGGGGTGGCCTGAAACAGTCGATTGATCCGCTGCTTGACCAGGTAATCCTTCTCGTTGTCGATATACGTCGAGCCGAAGTAGGCATGGTGGGTGAACGAGTTGATCCCGATCAGCCGGTCGTCTTCGTAGGTGATGTGTTCGCGGAGATGCTCGAGCGTCTCCGGATCAGACGGCCCCGTGCGATACATCTCCAGGAAACAAAAATACCACTGCGTGGCCAGCTGGGGGCTGGTCGCGAAAAGGAGCCGCCGATCGATCTTCACCCGGTTGCGGCCGGAGTAGAGGACGAGCAGCTTCGTGTAATTCCGCTGTTGCTTGAGCAACACCTCGATGAACGGATCGGTGGTGCGGAACGCGCTGATCGCCACCATGTTGCCGATCACCGCATTGAGATCGATGAAGGCGATCGCGTATTTCTCGGGGAGGATGAAATCCTCCTGGGCCATGTAGTAGAGAAAGTGCTTGACGAAGTTGTTGAGAGCCGCGTAGTTCGCCTCGTCGGTATGGTAGTAGGTGACGTCGCGCAGGTGCGTGAGCACGGCCAGAAATTGCGCCGCCATCATTTCGTGCTCACCGGCTCGGTAGTGCTCGATCAGGCGATTGGCATCGAAGTTCAGCAGCGGACTGCTCGGAACCGACAGATTGGCGGCGCCCTGTGGAGCCACCGCTACGCCGACGCCCGGCTGGGCCACGGCCACACCCGGTCCGGTCGCACTCACAGCCGTCGCACCTGCATCATTCCGCCCACGTTCCTGCGCCATCGAAAAACTCCCGTGATCAAAACCATTGATTTCTTTCGACCTGAATCAAGTCGTTTCGTCCTGGAAGTGTACTTCGTGATGCCTGAGGTGGACCCCATTCTTTGGATAGTCGGGAGCCCTGTATAAGGTGTAGCGTTACTAGGCGGTGGCCCGCGAGACCCACTCCAAGGGTCTCGCGCGGCCACGAGGCGGTTTACGGGTTCTGTTCCTGTTGATGTTCATTTGTTCTCAGTCCGTCTCAACGGAGATTTGAGCGCGAACGTTTTTTCCGTGTCAGCCCTCTGCATAGACCTCGGCGGGGGTGCGGTAGGCCAGGGCCTGATGTAGCCGCTCGTTGCAGTAGAAGTCGAAGTACTCGTCCAACGAGCCCTCGGCTTCCCAGCCGTCCGAATAGTCCCTTAGGTAGACCTCCTCGTACTTCAGTGACCGCCAGAGCCGCTCCATCAACACGTTGTCGAGGGCTCGGCCGCGACCGTCCATCGAGATGGCCACACCACTCTTCTCTAATCGGCTCGTGAAGGCCAGTGACGTGAACTGGGCTCCTTGATCCGTATTGAAGATCTCGGGGCGTGCTCGCGACAAAGCCACGTCGAGTGCGTCCACACAAAAGTCTCCTGCCAGAGTGTTGGAGAGCCTCCACGACAGAACGTTGCGGCTGTAGAGGTCCATCACCGCCGTCAGGTAGAGGAAGCCATGCTGCAATGGGATGTAGGTGATGTCGCTCGCCCAGGCCTGGTCTGGCCGTGTGATGGTGATATCCCGCAGCAAATAGGGATAAATCCTGTGCCCTGGGGCGGGGCGGCTGGTTGATCGCTGCGGCCGTCCGCCCTCGAGCCCCATCAGCCGCATAAGTCGCTGAGCCCGCTTCCGATTGATTGCGAACTGCTCGCATACCTTCCTCGTCCCGTAGAACGGGCACTTGAGGTACAGCTCGTCGATCTGCCTCATCAGCGCGAGGTTCTCGGGTGATTCGCCTGCGGGCTCGTAGTACCAGCTGCTGCGCGGAAGGCCGATCAACTGGCACTGCCGTGACACGCTCAGAGCAGGATGATTGGGTTCGATGCATTGCCGCTTGACCTCAGCCGACCTCGGTAGCTTTTTTTTCAACCATTCGACCTCCATCTTCAGGCGGCCGATCTGCTCGTACAGTTCCTGCTCGTCCGTACCCTGGTCAGGCCGTCGCTGTCGCCCATCGGCAAACAGCTCCGCCACCTGGGACATGAGCTGTTTCTTCCAGGCCGTCACTTGGCTCGTGTGGATCCCAAACTGGCTCGCAAGTTGGGCGGTCGTGCGGTCCCCTTTGGCGGCCGCTAAGGCCACTTTCGCCTTGAAAGCCGGTCCAAACACTCGTCGCTTCCCAGCCATCGTCCTGCTCCTGATAGGGTGCCTCCCACCCGGGAAACTCCACCTTATCAGGGCGCCCGAAAATCGGGGTCCACCTCACCAGCGTCAAAAGCGCTCGGCTGCCATTGGGGGATTTGATTGGCCCGTGCCGCGCGAGGGCCTAGCGGCGACCAAACAGTTCTACCGTCAGGCCGCTGGCTGGCCAGTCATGATTCCCGTAGCCTTCCCACGCTTTGATGACATGTATGAGCAGGCTCATGTGCATCCAAGCTATGGAGCTATTGCCGATCTCGGAGGCACTACGTTCCGCAAGACATTTGAAGCGGCGCTGCAGTCACGCTCTCCGATCATTCAAATTGCCACCTGGAATGACTGGGGTGAAGGTACCGTGATCGAGCCTAGTACGGAGTTTGGGACCCGCGACCTCGAGGTGATTCAGTCGCTCAGAAAGCAACACCTTGAGCCGGCGTTTCGCCACACGAAAGAAGATCTGAAACTCCCCGGACGTTTGCTCGATGTCCGTCGCAGGGCTGTCGGTATCGACCGGCAGGCGGAACTCGATGCGATGGTTGTCGAAATCGCAAATGGTGCTCTTGATACGGTGCGCGTGAAGCTTGCTGCTGAGCGGTAGCGGGTGAGTCCACTGAACGTGGAAAACAATGTTTGCCTGGCGAGGGCGGTAAAAGTCTCGTCGCGGGGCGAGGATACGCCCAACGCTCCTCGAGCGTTCCCCGACCCTCTCGCCTACCTTTCTCAGTTTTTCTGACCGTCGCTACAGATAAACGGGATATGTTCTAAGGGCTCACAAAAAATGGCCAGTTGTCGCTGCATCCAGATCCCTTACCGTCACGGACGGTAACAAAGAGGCGGTAGGCTCCCGGCGCAGTTGGCAGAGTCACCGTCACGTTGCCGGGATCGTCTGACAGGGTGACGCAGTCCGGAACGGAGTCAGGGCGTGCCTCAGCGTCACCTCCCTCTTTTCGGTCGGTGCTCTCTTTGACGACATCCCACTCGTAGGAGAGCGTATCACCTTCCGGATCCTTGTAGCGTACCACCACAGCCACGGTCTCACCTCCCAGTCGCCGCTGGCCCGCCAAGGGAACATCGTGACTTTTCAACACGGGCGCCCGATTGGCGGGCCAGTCGCCCGTCCAGGCCTCTGCCACCGCATCGACCACAAGCGTCTTCTCCCCAGATGGCAGGAGCATCCCAAACCAGGTCGACGTCGCCTCCTGCTTGTGGCCCCACAGAAATGCAAAGCTTCCCAGGCACCATGGCGGAGACGCCTGAGCCCACGGCTTCCGGGGGGCCGTGTCAGCAAGAATTGCTGCCGTAGCGGCATTGTACATGGCAGCCTTCTCCCGGCTGGACGGTTCGATTGGCGCTTTCCAGTCAGTCTGTGGCACTTCCCAAGGACCGGGCAGGCCATATTCAGTGACGCAATACGGCTTGTGCCATCCGTGTTGACGCAGGGCCCCCCCGATGCCGGAAGCGCCGGCGTAGGCGTTGACGCCGAGAATGTCGATCTTTGGGGCATGCTTCTGGATGGCGGCAATCTTTGCCGGATTCACGTTTGCCACCACGGTCATAACGGGATGATTCGGGTCGGTCTCTTTGATCAGGCCTGCCAGATGGTTGACCTCCCGCCACACCGCGGCGCTGTCTCCCGCGCCCGTAGGCCCTTCCATTTCGTTACCAAGCCCCCACATGAGAACAGCGGGGTGGTTTCTGAGCCGCTGAACTGCCTCCTCGACATCCTTTCGCTGGCGATCGACCTGAGCTGGATCGTCGTACCGAAAGCCATGCCGTTCGTGCCCAAGCCAGAGCCCCACCGTGACGGCCACGCCCTGCTCATGGGCCAAGTCCAACAACGACTTGCCGTCCGTTACCCGCTCTGCCGAAGCGGCGTCCCAAGTGCGGATGCAGTTGCCTCCGCAGGACGCGAGGAGAGCGATATGCGATGTGCCGCCGACGCCATGGATGACAAATGGCTCACCGTTTCGAATAAGACGAAAGCCAGTTGCGGCACTGCCCTCAATCTGCACGGTGGAGCCACGCGGAGAATCAGCCAGTGCAGGGTCAACCACCCCGCTGCAGGCAAGTGCCATTGCCAGATGGACTGCCATCCCAGCGATCGTGTGATCACTCGAGTTTCGCATCGAATTCCAACTGCTTGAGCTTCCCAGCTGCCGCCTCGGCCGGCTTCCAAAACCAGCCCTTCGTGTCCCAGCACTGGCAATAGCCGAAGTCATCGACGAGTTTCTCGTAGGTGGCAACCGCTTCCTTCGACTTTCCCTGCTGGGCGAGTGACTCCGCTGCAATGAAGAGGCATGTACCAACATCGTTGAGTGCCCAGTACGAATGGGCCTTGTCTGCTGAGGCGAAGCCGGTGAGTGAAGCCTGCTGCTTGGTAGCCTCGCCTTCGTAGAGTTCGCGGCATTTCTTCGTGTAGGCGGCCACAAGATCATGCTTGCCCTCACCGAGTGCCTGCCAGGCCTTGCTGGCCAAGGTGGCCGATGTGTGGTCACCAAAGTCCTGGCCCCATGCGGGGCAGAAGACCCCCGCGGCCAGTGCGGATAAGAGAAGGCATGCGATTGACAGTCGGCTCACGGCTTGAATTTGCTGGGGAGTCGGCCACGCAAAGTGGATCATCGAATCGCTTTCTTCCAGGGACAGGGGTAGGCAAGGAAAGGGTCACAGCGAATGTCCCTCACTGTGAAACTGGAAACGTATCGTATGCATGCTGTCCCGTACAGCGGAGCGTTACTTGGTCTGGCCGGCGGGAGAAAACCGCTGCCACAGTACGAACTGATGCGATGGAGATTCACCGACGGGAATATCAACTCCTGAGCGTGTTGCGACCACAGGGAATGACGCGTTGCTTCAAATCTCAAGAGGATCGGCGACGCAGGCGAACCACAAGGACGGCGGCAAGGATAACCAGCCCCAGCACAACTTTTTGGGTGTAGCTCTCGATGTTCAAGAGATTCATAAAAGGATAGTCCGGTCAATGGCACTTCCTCAACGGTCTTCCGGCCGATGAGGGACTCGGGAGCGTCGGGAGGAGCGGCCCGGGCGTCCGGAGCGGGTTTCTCGAAACGCTCCGGACCCGCTTCGGTGGCGTTTTTCTCGCGTCTGCGTAGACCGCGTCCCAGTTCGAAGCTTCCCGACATGCGTGGGTCGCGTCCGGCACCGCTCAGAGGCTGTGGATGTCGATCACCGGCACATCGTCGGGCGACGATTGAATCGCGTCGCGTTCGTCATGGGCCTGGACGAACTCGGCCCAGTCGGTCGGCGGTCCACGGGCCGGCGAGACGGGCGGTGGGTCGAGCGGTTCCCCGAGATGTGCCAGGATCTTCCGGATCGGCCCCGGATCGGTGATGAACGCGATGAGTCGGATGTTGCCGCCGCAGTTCGGGCACGCAAAAGGAAACTCCTCCCCCACCCGGGCCAGGAGTTTCGCCCAGGCAATCCGTGACGTGTCGTGCGAGCGGGGCTTGTGATTTGGATGCGCGTCGCAGCAGCCTCCCGTGGCGTGACCGCCGCCGCCATGCCCGCCGGTCACGGCCTCGCGTTGCTTGCCGATGTTGCCTATCGCGAGCGCTGTGACGGCCCGCCTGAGCTTGTGATTCGGCGCAAACACCCCGTGGTAGCGATGCCGATGCTTCCGCGGCGGCGGGACGAGATCGGCCAGCCGGTCCAAGAACTCAAATGGCGTGAGTTCGACGACGCCGCTGGCTCCCGGCCGCGTGGACTTTCGGCTGCGGCCCGGGCCTACCCAGTTGGTGGCTTTGTGTCTGGGCAGCACGTAGCGGACTCTGGTTGCGCGGCCGTCTGGGCCGCGGATCACGGAGAGCCGCTCAAGGGCGAAAGGGGGCCGGGCGCAGTATCTCAGCAAGCGTTCGAGGCTCCGAAAATAGCTCGGCACGTCGCGGTCGATGAGCGTGATCCGGACACTCGCATCGATGGAAAACCCGCTGTTCTCCCAAGCGAGCATGTCGGCGGCGGCCGCGGCGTCGAGCAGGCCAGTGATCCTGAACCAGCGGATCACCCGACGACGCACCCGCTCGGTGAGCGGTGCCAGATCGGCCTGGTTGATCGGTCGGGCCGGCAGGAACGCCGGCGGGGCGTCACGCTCTGCGTCGTCGGCAGCCGGCACGAACACGCCGTCGGTCACGCAGGCATGGCCGATGCGTATGGCGTTCGGCCTCAGGGCCGGCTACCCAAAGACTGGGAGCCCCTTTTAAGGCAGACGTTGAGCCAACCGCGAATCTGCCGCAATATCTTCCAGGGACACCGAGGTATTCAACGCACGAGAACTCGCATGACACCGGCCGAGAGCCTTTTGCATTTCATATTCAGCTCTCGGTGAACTGCTCGCGAGAAGCATCATTCCGTAGCGGGCGGCGCCTCGTCTTCGCCCTCTTCGCCACCCTCAGCAACCGAGGCAGTTTCTTCTTCTTTTATTGCAGCGGAGGCAACCAAATCACGGAGTTTCTTCTCCGATTCTTCCCGCTGCTGTTCCGACTCCGTGAGAGCCCTCTTCGCCTCTGCGAGTTCTTTCGACACCGCGGCCAGTTGCCCCTCGGTGCTCATGAGTTTCTCGCTCTTCGCGGCGGAAACCGCCTGCGCCTCGCCGCGGGCTTCCTCGGCAGTAGCGAGCTTTGCGGCAAGTTCTTCGTTCTGAGCCGCAATCGCTGCGTTTTCTTGCTTCGATGCCTCGAGCTGTTCTGCAGCCGCCCCAAGTTTGGCATTCAGTTCAGCAAGCATCATCTCTTGCTGAGCGAGTGCCGCTTCCTGGCTTGTCAAAGTTGCCTGCATGGCAGCGATCGACTGCTCCTGGCCAGAGATTTCGCTGGCTTGCTCGGCAATCGTGGCATCCCGCTTAGTCACGGTCTCGCTCAGTCCTGCAACCGATGCATTGAGATCGGTAATCTCCGTGTTCTGGAAGGCAACCTGATGCTGAAGATCGAGGCTCCTGCGATAGGAGCCGATCCGCCGCAGCACGGGCACGCGGCCTAGAAAGGTTCCTGCCTCGAGCCCGTTCACCGACACCATCAAGCAGGCGGAAAACATCACAGCTACGGTGGTCAATCGCTTCATGTTTGTCTCTGCGTATTTTTTGGGCATGAGCGTCT
>JAQBZA010000155.1 GCA_027622795.1 Planctomycetota bacterium
CAGACCTCACACGACAAGGTCGCGAGTATACATCCCACCCCTCGCGGGGGCCATGAGGGCAACTCGTCGCCGGCGCTCAGCCTGTCGCCCTGATACGCGGGCCACGGCAATCGGGTTCACTGCCCGGCGTGGCGGCGAAGCCAGGCCACTGTCACAAACCGCCGCATGAGGGCTGTGAAGGCCCGCGTTGCATCGCGGTGCCACGCGGCATCCCGTTCTGGCCCGGTGATGATGAGGCCACCAAACGATAGCCGGCAGGGCCAGCCGCGAGATACTGCGATCTGATCAAATCGCTCGGCGATCCGCAGCGTCCAGGCGGCGCCGAGTGTTTCCCGCAGAGCGAAAAACGGTGGGTCGATGAGGCTCGCAAGCGGATGCGGAGAGCGGCCTGCCGCCTGCCGGAGGCCGTCGCGACGCCAGCCTTGCAGTACCGCGAGCAGGGTACCCAGCATCCCGGCGAAAACACCGCCGCAATCAATCGCAGGCGATCCGAGCACGCTGGCGATCTGGGTGTCGAGCGCGAACCCCGGCACGAAAGGCCGCATGAGCACGAGTTGGCCCCCAGTAATCAGCGTAGCCGCAAGACGACGACGGGTGGCGATGAAGTTCATCCAGCCGACGGCAGCCAAGGCGAGCATGAACCACTCGGCCAGAAGATGGACGTGGGGCATGCTGCCCGGCATCATCACCAGCGCCCGCCCCACCGGCAACACAAGCACGACCGCCAGCGAACCAACGATCAACTGCCACACGCCATGCTGCGGCCGCTTCGCTCCCAACAGCGACATCGCCGGACAAAGTGAGAGCGACACCACGACCAGCCGCATGCTGGCCATCAAGCCGGGCTCGGAAAGCCCACCGCCCCACCGCCCTGCCATTTCGCTGGCCAGCGCCAGCCACGCCACCACGCTCCATGCCGCCGCTGGCACTGCCGTGGTGCCCCGCACGAGCACTCCGCCCGCAACCGCACCGGCAGTAGCCACAACAGCGACAATGAGCGAGACGAACGGGTAATCCATTCCCTCAGCCTACACCGCCCAGCGCGCCCCAAACCGCTCCCACCGACCAAACGCCTGACCCTTACCGAAGAATCGTGCCCGACTCGATGCGGGGTGCGTTTTCCGCCACAGTCACGCGGCGGGCGTAGACCTGCGGTGCAACAGTGAAGGCATTGAGGGTTTCAGGGGAAGAGAAGAGGTAGGTTCGCGACTCGTAGGTGAGGCCGTAGTTGCGATCGCCCGGCACCCGGCGGCCGGTATCGAGGGCCAGCACTGGGTCGTCGCCCGAGAGGGCCGGGGCATAGCGATCAGGAGCGGCGAAGAAGGCCTGCTGCTCGGCAGGACCGGCGAAAAGATAGGTGCGGCCGCGATGCCGCGCCCCATACTGCACGTCGCCCGCAACCCAGGCGCCCTGCTCCATGAGCGTGACGGGGCAATAGCCCTCCATGCCCATTGGCATCCCGGCGGGAGCCGCAGGGGCCGCTGGCACGGCAGGCAGCGTGGGTGGTGCGGCGGCTATGCGAGGCTGTTCCAGAGTCAGGGGCGGAGGCGTCGGCACTTCCACAGCAGCCATCGGCTGCTTGTCTGTAGTAGATCGCTTGAAGATCGAGGCCGTCGATTCCCACAGGGCTGCAAGCGGCTTGCCGGCCGCTGGCTTCTCGGCGGTAACCGTTGCCGCAGGTGGCACGGCAGGCGCGGGAAAGGTTGTGGTTGGATAGACGCCCTCGCCATAGCTGGCCTGTGGTACAGAGGCGATGGTCGGCAATGGTGCCGGCGCGACCGGTGTAGCGGCTGGAAGCGTGGCCGGGCCCACCGGTCCGCGGGTCATCGCCAGCGGGGCGGTCGGCGTTGCGGGCGTGGGCACCGTCACGGGCCGCGTGGCCTGCTTGGCAGCCGCCGCTCGCTGCACCGCGCGGGCCGCGTAGGCCACGAAGTCGGCACTTGAATCAGAACATTGAAACTGAAAGAGAAGTTGTTCGTTGGCATCGATCACGCACGCCGTGGGGAGGTGCGTGACCTGCAGCCTACGAGCGAGTTCGGGGTTCATATCGACATCGAGTCGAACTGCCTCAAAGCAGGCGCACACGACGCCCACTGCCTCAGGCGAAGACAACGTGGTCTGGAGGAATCGGTCCGAATCCTCGCTCCAGGCCGCCGTGAAGATCACCAGCAGCGGCCGCTGCGACGCTACCGAAGCCGACTTGGCGGCCACCAGGTTTTCATGCCACGGGATACCGGCCTGGGCGTGCGACGCTGCGGCAACGGCAAGCCCCACTGCCAGGCACAGGCGGGCCACGCACTGGCGGGCCGGGGCTCGTTTTTGAAGTCTGTCTTTCATGGCTCGATTGACCGGACCGGTAGGTAGGATGTTCACAGACACGCTGGATCTGCCATCGGCTCTGGGGGGGCAGGAAGTTTTGACGAAAAAGCCGGCCGCGGTGATTTTGTGGAATGCGCCAGACGGTTTCTCCGCTTTGCCACCAATTTTTGCTGCGCGCCAGCCAGCCTGTCGGCCGCACAGTTCGGGCTGGCTGGGAAAAATGGCCAGACAGGGATCCGGCCGCAGAATTCTTCCAACTCCTCCGACCATCACCACCGATATCACTGGCGGTCTTTTCATGTGAGGAGTAAACGATGCGTGCCAAACCTTCCTTCCTTCTTCAGTTGCGAGCCATGCTCATGCTCGTCGCGTGGCTCGTCGTCAGCGGGAGCGTGCAACCGGCTCCAGCCCGCGCCGATGCCTCCTCACCACATGCCCCTGCGTCATCGACTGTCTCCTGGCATCGCGACATCGCCACGGCCAAGGCGGCCTCTGCCGCGAGCGGCCGGCAGATGATCGTGATCTTTACCGCGTCCTGGAATGAGCCGAGCAGCCGATTCGAGGCAGCCCTGAACCGCTCCCTTGAGGCCACCACACTCCTCTCAGCCTGCTTTGAGCCAATCCGTATTCATGTCTCCGACGATCCATGGACGACCCGCCGCATGGGCGTATCCAACGTGCCGGCGGCCTGCATCATCGACGAGCAGGAAAACGTGCTTGTCAACTTCGATTGCCCTGCCACCGCAGAGAGTTTCGTTGCCGCTGTTTGCAAAGCGTCCCGCGAGGCTGCCGTGGCATCGATCGCCCGCACTGAACCCAACCCGGGCGACCTGCCGGCCGCGATGGAGGCGACAACCACGCTGCCGTCCGAGACCGGCGTCGTCGAACCGCCCGTTGTGGCAGCCGCCGTTGAGCCAACTGACGTGATGCCCGTCGAGCAACTCGGCCTCGAGGGCTACTGCCCGGTGAGCGTGGTCACGCAGGAATCATGGATCCCCGGCGACCCTGAAATCACCTCCACCCATCGGGGCCGCACTTACCGGTTTGCCGGCGACGCAGAAAAGCGGGCCTTCGAGGCCAACCCCGACTGGTATGCCCCAGCCTTCAGCGGCGACGACGCCGTGCTCGCCTCCCGACAGGGCCTCGTCGTCGCCGGCAAGCGGGCCTACTCGGCCGCCTACAAATCGCGACTCTATCTCTTCAGCTCCCCGGACACCCGCAGCGCCTTCGTGGCCAACCCCGAGACATACATCCGCCGCACCCAAATCGCCCGCGGCCAAACCCCCACCACCCGCGTCGTCCGCTGAACCACACTGGCAAGCTGAAGCATGCATCACAAGTGGCGTAGGCTTTAGCCTGCGAATGGTGCCGCTCATCCGTGAGGGGCTGCCCATGCCCCAGAGCCGGCGTTGCTGGCAAGTGGAGGCAGGGATGTCGGGAACGCAGCCAGCATCGACTGAGCGAAGGACAGGATGTCCGTAGCGAACGTCCGGCGACGGGGCATGGGCAGCCCCGAACCCACCGGCGTCCACATGCACCGGTTGCAGCGGTCAAACCACCTCACCCCGATTCGCTGACCAGCCGGCACGAGCCCGGCCGATCTGCTTCACTAGGACGCCGTGGCCGGCTTCCTCCAGTGGATCTCTCTCATGACGCGGCGGACTCTTTCAGCGACGGTGCGCGGCACCGTGTGGCCGGCGACTTTCCCTGCGCTGGCGGCCTTGGTCGCGTGCTGCGCTGTCGCAATCGTGGGCCAATCGGCCCAGGCGATCGAGATGTTCACTTTCTATGGCGATGGCAGCCGTGTCGGCCTGCCCAGTCTTGAAGTGCCGATCGAGGCCTATCCCGGCATCCCGCTTCGCAGCGACCGGCTGCGGGCCCGGCGTCGCGCTCAGCGGAATCCGGGCACGCCCGTGCGGGTTGGCCCTCCGGGTGGAATTACGATTCGCGCGATGCCGGAAGGCCAGCCGGTGCCTCCCCCCCGCGTTCGGTAGGTGGCGGGCTGCACCGTTTCCGCGGCATGTGGGATGCCGAATTTTGGTAGCCTCCTCAAGCGGCGGGCCGGCGTGAGCGGCTCGTGTTCACGGTGAGTTGGCGCCAATGCTTGGAGCGGTTTTTGAACGCGAAGTGCGAATGGTGCCGCGAAGCCGCGGGCTGGCCATCGCCCGGGCTGTGTACGCCGCCGCACTCTTGGCCATCATCGCCACCTGCTGGCTGGTGATTACCGGCACGCAATCGATCACGACTGCTGGCGACACCGCACGGTTTGGGGCCACGCTGCTGCGAATCCTCGCGCCGCTACAACTCACACTGGCGATGCTGGCGGCCGCAATGACCAGCGCGATTGCCGTCAGCACCGAGAAGGACCGCCGCACGCTCGAACTGCTCCTCGTCAGCCAGCTCACCGATGCACAACTCGTATTTGGCAAACTGGCTGGCAGTCTGGTGCGGGTGCTGCTGCTGGTGCTCTCGGCCGTGCCGATGTTTGCCCTGGCAGGGCTTTTTGGCGGCGTGACGCCACAGCAACTCACCCGCGTGTTTGTGGTGACTGTGGCGGCGGCGCTGGCCGCGGGGAGCATTGCGACCACTGTCGCCTTCTGGAAGGAGACTACGTTTCAAACGCTAGCCATCACCGCCTTCGCGATGGTCGCCTGGATCGCTGCCGGTGAAATCCTCGCGGGCACGTGGGGAGCCGAGGTGGCGGCGGCCGTGTCTCCCCCGCGGGCTCTGTTTGCGGCGCTCGGTCCTTCCGGGGCGCAGTCCTACCTCCCCTTCCTCGTGACTGCCGCCGGCGTAATCGCCATCGCCAACCTGATCGGGATCTCACAGGTGCGGCGGTGGAATGTTGCCGTCGGCCGTCGTCGCGAGCAGCCGGAAGCGGCCACCGCGGTAGTGGACCGTGGCGAGTCGCGCATGGTGTGGGAAAACCCGATCCTGTGGCGGGAGATCTGCACGAATGCTTACGGTCGGCGGATCGTGTTTGTGCGGATCGCATGGTTTCTGCTCTTCGCCGCCGCCGTCGCGGGAATCGTGGCCGAGGGTCGGGCTCCACAGCCCGATCGACTCGCGGTGGCCATCGCGGTGATCCCGATGGCGTTGGCGAGCCTGCTGGCCGTGACGGCGCTGGCCGTGACGAGCATCACCACCGAACGCGACCGCGGCGCCTTTGACGTACTGCTCGTGACCGATCTGGAGCCGAAGGAATTTGTCTGGGGCAAGCTGGTGGGTGTGCTCGTGGTGGCCCGCGAGATCGCGGTCCTGCCGCTGGTGCTCTGCGGGGCGCTGGCTGCCGCCGGCATCGCCTCACTTGAAAATGCCATCTACTTGGCAGTCGGCATGGCGACGTTGCTCTTCTTTGCGGCCGTGCTCGGCCTGCATGTCGGCCTTTCCTACCCTGCCTCACGGCGGGCGATCGCTGTAGCGCTGGGCACGGTGGCCTTCCTGTTTATTGGCGTGGCGACAGCGATGCGAATCATGGTGGCCTTCGGATCGAGTTTCGAGCTCCAGCTGGCGCCGTTCCTTGCCGTGATCGTGGGTGGGGCGATCGGGCTCTATGCCGCGCTCTCGGCTCGCAACCCCTCGCCGGCCATCGGTTGGGCATCGGCGATTCTGCCCGCCCTGACGTTTGTGGGTATCACCGGCTTCCTGCAGGGTAACTCACTGCAGGCGCTCCTCGTGGCAATCACGGCCTACGGCTTCGCAACCGTGGCCCTGCTCGTGCCGGCGATCGGCGCATTCGATCTGCTCACCGGACGCTCGACGTCGTGAGACCTTCCGGAGAGAGGGCGGCGATCCGTTCGGCCGTCTGCGGGGAGGCATCGCCCTTGTCACGGGCCCGGCGATAACTTGCCAACGCATCGTCGGGGCGTCCAAGCGCCTCCTGTGCAAGGCCTTCCAGAGCCAACACCTCAGCCGGCACCTGGTTGGGTCCGTAGGTTTCGCCGAGAATAGCCAGCGTCGCCAAGGCTCGTTGTGGCTTGTCGAGCAGGCGATAGACCTCGGCCGTGTCGAGGAGCACGCTGCGATCGTCAGGGGCCACCGCCAAGGCCCGATGGAAGTCGGCAAGGGCGTCGGCCGGACGGCCGCGGGCCAGCGCTACCTGGCCGTGGAGATGCCAGGCCTCGGCAGACTGTGGTGCGTTGCGGACCGCGTCATCGGAAAGTCGGTCGGCATCATCAAAGAGCCCCAGCTCCATGTACATTTTCCCCCCTTGCAAGCAGAGCCCGACGTCGCCGGGAGCAAGCTCGAGCGCCTTGGCGATCTGCGCCACCGCCTCCACCTTCGAACCCCGCTTCCAGAGCACGTCGGCATAGTGCTGCCGAGCGTCGATATCGGTCGGGCAACTGGTCACGGCCCGCTCGAGAAGCGTTTCAGCGCGGGCAAGATCCTGCTCGTCGGCGGCACACAGCCCCTGATTGCAAAGGCGGCGGGCAGCGGCAAGCTCCTCGGGCACCGGATCCCGCCGCGGCACGAACCGACAGCCGGCCGCCAGGGCAAGGATGGCGATCAGCGCGAGCCAAATACTTCCCATGCGGCCAGTCTGCCCCCTGCGCACGCGCGCAGCCGCCTCTGCCACCCTGCAGGATGGCGACGACCGATGCCGGGTGGCAAACAGATTGGTTGACTGGCTCACGCGCGGACAACTCCCCGTGGCGGCCAGACTGTAGGGCGATCCCCGCAGCGGCTCAACGCCCACTTGCCCCCTTCCTCCGGCGGCCCGAACTACCCGGACGCACTGCCTTACCGGCACAGCCCGCGCCCCCACGAACCGGCCTTGCCGTGGTTGGCTGTCGCCGCCTACTACCCGTTGACAATGTCTCCTCCTTCCTCCTCTCTCCGCGCGGTCCTGCTGGCCAGCCTCGTGATCGGCGGCTGCTCGGTGATCGGCTGCGACATTCATGACGAGCCCGTGCGGCCCGCCGCCGCCACGACCGACCAGCTGCTCCGCGGCGACACGCCGCTGTTGGTCGATATGCTCAACCGTGATGCGGCTGCCCCCGCCATCAAGCCGACCACGCTCGAATATGTCGACGGCTTCGACGCCGGGCTCAA
>JAQBZA010000156.1 GCA_027622795.1 Planctomycetota bacterium
GGCCTGAGCCCTGAATCCGATCTTGTCGTGAGCCCGCACAACATGTACCGGCATCTTTCGCATGGTTGTGCCAAGACGGGGCTTGCCAAGGCCTACGTCGCCCTCTTGGTAGCCTGACGTCGCCAGGCACAGCCAGCTCGCTTGGCGACGGCTCGGGAGAGAGCCCCCGCCTCCCATTCCCTATCAAGGCCGCCCCGGCTGCGCCACAGCCCCAAGCCAACGCCCTTCCCGTTTGGCGGACACACAAAATGCTTGACGCCACCCCCCCCGTTGCGTAGGCTTATACCCGTGGGGGAGCATCCGCATTTTAATGGGACTGCTCGCACACGCTTCATCACTGAGAAGAGGTGACCAACGAGTACGAGCGGCGAAACGAGAGCCCGGCCGCCTGCGCGGCTTTTTACGGCGTAACCCCGCACAACTCGCGTAACAACTGGGAAGAATCACAACACAGCAGGCATCTCTGATCTGACCTAACACCATCCGTAAGAGCACGGCGAAGCTGCTGATTGGCCACCAGCTTCAGGAAGGTTCAACCTCATGCGTGATTCCCAAGATGCGTTCCACGGCACGTCGGCCGCACCCGAACGTGCCGCAGTGCCCCGGCTGCAGGCCCACCGACTGGCCAGCGTCTCCGTATTCGCATCGATGATGCTGTTGCTGCCCGGTTGCGAAGGGGCGCTGTCCTCTGGCTCCGCAGATCAGCCCCAGCCTGCATCTTCTCCTACGGGGCCAACGATCGATGCGGGAATCATCCTCTGTGATCGCGAAAGCTACCTGTGCGTTCCTTTCGAGAAGATCGGCGTAGCGCCTGACGCGGCTGTAGCATCCCTCACGTCGTCGTGCGAGTGCGTTCACCCACGGGTGATTGCCTACCTCGGACCGCGAGGCGAACCGGCCCTCGCCGTCTTGTTGCAATTCGTGAAAGAAGAGCGAGAGGTCCCCGACGCTTTCGATGTCCGACCTGCCAGCGACGCGGAGATCACTCCGGCGAACCTGGCTGTGCTGATTGACCTGCTGCTTGCCGATGGCTCGGCTCGTCAGTTCACGACGAACGTTCTCCTTACGTCAATCGTTCCGGAGGTTCCACGATGAGTCGACCTCTGGGCCCACCATCGCCAGGCCGTGCGCGCGAAGCGTTTACGCTCGTCGAACTCTTGGTGGTGATTTCGATCATTGGCGTTTTGGCGGGCCTGTTGATTCCTGCTGTTCAAGCAGCCCGCGAGGCCGCTCGGCGGATCCAGTGCCAATCACACCTGAGGCAGCTCGCGCAGGCTGCACTCAATTTTGAATCATCCCATCGGCGATTCCCATCAGGCGGCTGGGGCTACCAATGGCAAGGCTTTTCCGACATCAGCTCGCCCGCGGGTCAGCCGGGAAGCTGGACATTTTTACTGCTCCCGTTTGTCGAGCAGGGTTCTCTGTTTCACTTGGGGAGTTATCACAGCCCCGCTGGACAGCGAGATGAGGCCCTCCGCGCTCGAACGCAAACCGCCGTCTCGGTCTACCGATGCCCCTCTCGCGCTGCCCCCGCTCTCGTCCCCTTTGATCCAAACTGCCCAACCTGTTCATTGCCGATTGGAGTGACCGAGCCCCTGGAGCAGGCGGCGCGCAGTGATTACGCCGCCAACGCGGGCGATGGTGCACCCGATCCGACGCAGCTCGAAACCTGGCCGCTGAACTTTTCGGGGCCAGCCGACGTCGCGGAAGCGAACACCTTATGGCGCACCAACCTTTGGCCCCGCCCGCCGAGCGACTGGACCGGAATAAGCTGGCTCGGGCGAGGCGTCACCATGGCGGAGATAACCGACGGATCCTCGCATGTGTTCCTCTTCGGAGAAAAGTATGTGACGAGCGACAGTTACTCCACGGGAACCGACTGGGGCAATAACGAACCGCTGTACGGTGGCTTTAACAACGACAACCACCGCAGCACCCACCCGCACTGGCCGCTCCAACAGGATCAACGCGGCGAAATGTCGATCGGCAGCTTTGGCTCCGCACATTCGAGCGGAGCGAGCTTCGCCTTGGCCGATGGCAGCGTCCACCACCTCGCCTTCGACATTGCTCCGGAAATCTATCGCTCCCTCGGCAATCGTCGCGACGGCAACCCCGTGGAGGTGCCGCAGTGAGCCAACAACGCGATGCCCTCGAGCAAGACGCGACCGACGTGCTTGTCACGGTCTTGATGCCTTGCCTGAATGAAGCCCCCACCCTGGCCGCCTGCATCCAACAAGCTCACGCGGGCTGTCAGGACGCACTTGCCAACCGCCCGCGTTCCCCTTGCTCCATTTCGGAAACTTCGGCAGCGGGCGAGGCGGATGGCCCGCTGCTCCCGGCCGAAAACGACCAACCGCGAAACGTCGCCACGTTGCCGTCGGCCTACGAAATCGTGATCGCCGACAACGGCAGCACCGATGGCTCACCTGAGATTGCAACAGAAAACGGCGCTCGCGTCGTTCATGTTCCACGCAAAGGCTATGGGGCCGCATTGATGGCCGGAATCGCCGCCGCGCGAGGAAGATACGTCGTGATGGGCGATAGCGACTGCAGCTACGACTTTCGCGAGGTCCCTCGATTCATCGAGAACCTCGAAGAAGGGTACGACCTCGTCGTGGGCAATCGCTTTGCCGGCGGCATCATGCCAGGCGCTATGCCCTGGCATCACCGCTACATCGGCAATCCCGTCTTAAGCGGCCTTGGCCGCCTCCTCTACCGCACCCCTGTCCGCGATTGGCACTGCGGGCTGAGGGCATTTGATCGGAAGAGCATCGTGAGCCTTCAACTCCGATCGAGTGGCATGGAGTTCGCCAGCGAAATGGTCCTTCGCTCCGCTCGATCACACTTAAGCGCCAAGGAAATCGCCATTACCCTTCATCCCGATGGGCGCCACGGCAGACCGCATCTGCGCAGCCTGCGCGATGGCTTCCGGCATCTTTGGTGCATGCTCCGCACCGCGGTTTTTTGTCACATCCGGCACGGTAATCAGTTTGGCGGTCGTTCCCTGCGCCCATAGGATCTCGTTATCCTGCGCCCCCCGTTAGCTACTAAGGAGTTTCTATCATGAAGGCAATGCGTGTCTCTCTTACACTTAGCGTGGCCCTTTTAATGATTGTTGCCACGGGCGTATCAGCCAGCATTGATTACGTAAATAACGGAAAATGCGAACTCCGGCCATGTACGGGCACGGTGACGCAGACGTGCAAACCGTCTGAAGGCGGGGTGTGCTCGGGACTTTGCGAGATATGCAATTCGACCACGTTGGGCGACATATGCGTTACGAGCCCCGAAACGCCAACAAATTGCACGGTAAGCAACTTACAGTCCGACTCGATACATTGTGGTAATATCATTGAGGTCGCCTGTGCCGGCCCATCGTGCACTTGTACGGGACCGGCGATGCCTACAACGAGAACGTGCAAAGTAAAGCGATGCATCTCGAACTAACCGCAGCGCCGCTACCTCACCTGTGAAGCGTAGTTCGAACCACGAATCACCCTAGGGGCTGCCCACAGGTCGGATTCGGGGAGGAAGGAGCAGGCTGCCACAGCGAGCCGCTTCCTCCCGAAGCCGCTTTTATTATCCAAGGTGATTTTCAACGTATTCTGGGCAACTTTAAGACAGACGTTATCACCACAAACTCGCACCCCCATGGACGAGAAGTCGAAAGAAAGGCCGCACAAGAACCCACCATGAAGCACGTGCTCGCCAAAAGCGTTTTCCTCGCACTAGCGATTCACTGCCCTGCAGATTGCGCTACACCGTTAGTCGAGTCGCTCGTTCACTCAATTCAAGAAATCCGAACTATATCCGCCGATTTCACGGCTACGATCAAGCCGTCCCGGATCCCTGGTGCACTAGAAGTCCAGGGCCGTACCCTGTTCTATCAATATAGTTGGCTCCTTGATCGTTCTCAGGGGTGGCAGTTATTCGACGGCGAGCATGGGATCACCGACGACGATCAGTGGACCTACCAAAAACAGGTGTTTGCCTGGGATGGTACGGACTACATCGCCTACACACCGGGGTTGAGTAGAGCGCTCAAGTCCGGAGATCCTTGGTTCAGCTTTGCGGCGACAAAATCACCCGCCGTTTTGATTGGCGACAATCTCCTGAGCCGATTCTCGATCGGTTTGCCTGAAGTACTTGACCAAGCGATCCACATTCGGACTGAGGACAACCGTCTTTCAGCGGAGTTTGATTGGGAGTTACGTGGGGGCGCCCCCACGCACAAAATAGTTGTCGACATTATAGCGGGGAGGCATTGTCTTCCAAAACGAATCGCAGTAACCGAGCTTTCACGCGGGGCTGATGTTACTGTTGTCGAAGTTGATAGTTTTACCGACGGACCTGCAGGCGAGTGGAGAATGCCGATTTCGGGATCGATTGAGACATTCCAACCAATCCGCCTTAGCGATGGAAGCGTCGGCCAGCGTTCGCTCGGAGTCGGCAGGATGCACATTGCAATCGATCCACTCACTCTCTCCGTCAATGAGAATCTTGCCCGTTCCAGATTCTCCATTCACCTTCCGTCTACCGTTTCGTGGCTGGACGAGCGCACTGGTGAGACTTTTAAGTCTGAGGCAGAGTCTATCAACGACGTCCCAGAGGCGACCAATATTCCCGCCATACTCTTAGCACTGGTTTCAGTGGGCGTTGTCCTGGTGCTACTAATCGGGTCGAGGCGAAAATGAGAGCTATGTGTTTTGCCAGCATCGCGTGCGCATTTGCAGTCCTCGTTTTTCACTTGAGCTCTCAGCGCTCACCAGACCTTGGGCCGACAATACGAAGTAAGAACCCGGCCCGCATTACTGTAACCAACAACCAGCCCTTTCTTGAGCACACGTTTGTAATTCTGAACCGTTCACCATTTGCCGTTCGATTGGACGAGAACGTGCGAACATCGTGCGGCTGTACAGTTGGCTCGATTTCGACCCGACTGATTCCCCCAGGCGAAGAGTCGAGTGTCCTGCTCTTCATTCAGATCAAACCCGGCACCCAATACATCTCGGTGCAATGTCACCCGGAGGAAGAGGGGGCATTTGATCCACTGGTGTACGAGTTGGAAATTGACGCGCCCTTCGCGTGGCGTGTCGCGCCAATGAGAAGCGAGGTCCGCACGAATGGTAAACAGCATGTCAATGTCACGCTTACAATATCAGGGCCGAATCCGCCCGCAAAGGGGAAGTTGGATTTTGATTTACAGATGCCGGGGTCTCATCTTACCAAAGTCGCCGTCGTGGAGACAGGGCGGGAGCATGTGGAGGTGAAGGCTGAGATCGCTTTAGATCCGGAGACCGAAAAACCTGCGGTCACGAGTGGTGTGATGACAATTAAGAATCAGGAGACAGGCGAAAGCGTGGCGGTTGACTTACTGGTGCTACGAAATGAGTGACCGTTTGCTTAGAGGGGTTCCGTGTCTCGCCTGCTCGGCGTGCATTCTGACATCGTTGATGATCACGGCCACAGGGGCTGCCAGGAATTTCCCGAACGTCGATGAGATTGGTCATTTGCCTGCAGCAGAGAGTCACTGGAGATTCGGAACGTTTGACTTGTATCGAGTGAACCCACCTTTTTCAAGGATTTGGCTAGGTCTTCCCTGTCTGTTGTCAAGCTCAGGGTTCGAATGGAGCACTTACACCAGTCGGCAGGGATTTCGTCCTGAGTTTAGCATAGGCTTGGAGTTCCTATACACAGAAAAGTTGGCCATCCAGAATAACTTTATTACACCTCGATTGCTCAATGTATTTTTCCTTGTGGCCCTGGCAGTTGTAGTTGGAGCGTGGGTAAATCGGGCACTTGGGAGACCATCTTGTTGTGCAGCGTTTTGTCTCACATGCTTGTCACCTTCCGTGCTCTTTGCAACGCAAGCGATGGGGCCAGACATGTCATGCGTTGCTGTAGGGGCGTTTGCCGTTTACCAATTCTGGCGATACCATTCTAGTCCCAGCCGGCTTCGCGCCGTTGCGTCCGGAGTCGCTGCGGGTCTTGCCGCTCTAAGCAAATTGACCTGGCTGACTTTGATTGTCTCAATTCCTGTGTGTGTTGCCTGCCTGGCCGTTCTTGGTCACCGCAGAGGCCATTTTCGCTCCCTGGCAGTTGATGCCTCCCTGTGCTGTCTTTGCGCCCTTGTGACGCTGAATGCCGGGTACTTGTTTGAGGGCTCAGGCATGAGGTTTGGCGAACACCAATTCTGCAGCCACGCACTTGGCGGGCCGCATGCTAGCCCGTTTTCTCTCGACAACCGCTTTAAGGACACATGGCTGGCCCAGGTCCCCGTGCCGGTACCCCGCAACTACCTGCTAGGCATCGACTACCTGAAATACGAAGTCGAACAGAAAAAATGGTCGTTTTTGAATGGCGAATGGAAGTTTGGCAGTTGGCCGCATTACTATATCATGACGACCCTCTACAAGACACCAGAGCCGACGATGCTCGGGGCTTTGATTGGGTTGGGGGTTCTCATCGCGGGCATCCGGCGGCGGATGGTCAAGCCGGAAGTGATCTCGATGTTTCTGTTTCTGATCATCCCAGCGGCTGTGTGCTTTGCCTCGGTTAGCCTTCAAGGCGGTTTTAATCACCATCATCGATACGTGCTGATGATCTACCCGCCCATGTTCGCGCTGGCTGCCTACATTGCCTCGCCCGTGGGCGTAAAACTGCTGCGATTCCGGTTGCCACTGCTGGGACCAAAAAAACGCAGCTTCGCCGTTCCGCTGGCAGCAGCGTTGGTAACGCTGAGCGCGGCGTCGTCTCTTCGCGTGCACCCCTACTACACAAGCTACTTCAACACGATCAGCGGCGGGCCAGAGAATGGCTGGAGGCTACTCGGCTTCTCCAATATCGATTGGGGGCAGGATATCTTGGAGGTCGACAAGTGGCTCAGGGACAACCCGGACAAGCGGCCTGTGGTGATGGATATCGACTACTTTGGCATGAACGGCAATCTGTTTGACATCGAAACCAGCGATCCTCCAAAACTTCCCAAGGGCGCTTCGATCAACGATGTTCGCAGCTCAATCACAGAAACACAGTGGTGGATCATCAGCGTCAAGAAACTATACAACTTACCTGGTCATCCGGGCATCGAGTATCTGCAACAGATCGAGCCCGTCGAAAAGATTGCGTACGCCTACCACGTCTACCGCATCGATCCACTGCCGAAGGCTCACGCATCCCCGGAACACCGCACGCCTTGAACGAAGCGTTCCCGCTTCGATCGGGCCTGAGCCCTGAATCCGATCTTGTCGTGAGCCCGCACAACATGTACCGGCATCTTTCGCATGGTTGTGCCAAGACGGGGCTTGCCAAGGCCTACG
>JAQBZA010000157.1 GCA_027622795.1 Planctomycetota bacterium
AGTTTCCCGATGGACTCCCTCTGGAAATGCTCGTCCGGGTGTTTCGTACCTACAAGGGCGATATTGAGAAGGGCATCGCGGGAAGTGTCCGGGTGAAGAATCCCGTGAGCGGATTACAGAGTGACCCTTTCTATTTCACGGCGAAGGAGTTCACGATCGACTCGCTGCTGATCCCCCGGAAGCTGGTGGCGACGTCAGCCGACGGGGGCACGCGTCAGGTCGATCTCTTTGGCGACATGGTGGCCGATGGGCGGGTAGAGATCGTGCTCCAATGCCTGGAGCCGGCCCAGTATTACGGCGTTGCTCAGGCCGACTTTTACCTGCGGGCTGGCGAGGGTTCATTTGCGCTGAATTACGTGAAGAGTTGCCTGGGCATCTGGTTCTCAATGCTCTTGACCACGGCGCTGGGCGTGATGTTCAGCACGTTTCTCGCCGGGCCGGTGGCACTTCTGGCGACCTTATCGGTGGTGTTGGTAGGGCAGTTTCGGACGTTCATTTTCCGCTTGTTCGAAAGCCAGGTGACCGGTGACTTTTCAATCGTCCCGGGGGGTGGACCCATTGAGTCACTGGTGCGGATTGCCACTCAGGAGTCGATTACGGTGGAGTGGGAGCTGACGCCCGCCGCCCAATTCATCAAAACTCTCGATACCTTCCTGCTGGCTCCAATGCGATTGGGGGCCGCGCTTTTCCCGTCCCTTGGTTCCCTCGGCACCAGCGATTTTCTCGCCGGCGGTTTTGACATCCCGCTCGACCTACTTGCTGAGAACGGTGTGGAGACCCTCGGCTACCTGATTGCCTTTTTCATTGCCGGGGCCATGTGCCTGAGGGCTCGGGAGGTGGCGTCATCATGAGCGACACGCGCGAACGAGGGCAGAGCCGCGCAGCAACTGACCACGGCAAGACGTGGCTCGGCCTGCGGCCGGCCACACTCATCATGCTGACTGCGATCGCGGTGCTCTTGGTGCCATTATCAATGCTCAGCCAGCCAGCCGATTCCGCGAGCCCGGGCGGATATCTGGCACAGCTTCGGACAAAAAATGGTCTCTCGCAAGCCAATCTGGGGGAAATCGATCCCACTAGTGAGACGATGCGATTGGCCTCGCTGGGGCTCAAGAATATTGCTGTCACGTTGTTATGGGATCGGGCCAATCATTACAAGAAGGTGGAGGATTGGACCAATCTGTCGGCGACGCTGGAGCAGCTGACAAAACTCCAGCCCAACTTCTACTCCATCTGGGACTTTCAGGCCCACAACCTTTCCTACAACATCTCAGTGGAATTCGATGATTACCATGACCGCTACGCGTGGGTCATGAAGGGGATCGAATTTCTTCGTCAGGGCATTGCTTTGAATCTCCGAGAGCCGCGTCTCCTGGGCCGCATGGGCTGGTTTATCGGCCAGAAGATTGGTCGGGCGGACGAGAAGAAACAGTATCGACGACTCTTCAAGGCGGATGACGACTTCCATGAGCGAGATCGCCCGGGACGGACGCTCCCTGAACGAGACAACTGGCTCGTCGCCCGTGAAAAATATCTCGCCGCCCAGCAGTTGACCGATTCAGGTGTGCCGCTCAACACAACACCACTTATCTTTCACAGTGAGCCGATGATGACCGCGGTCAATCATGCCCGAGCCTTGGCCGAGGATGGAGTGTTTGGGGACAGCGGTCGCGATGCCTGGCGTCTGGCCGGTGACGAGATGCGGCGGTATTCGATACGCGAGATTCCGACCACATGGGATGTGCCAATCCGCCTCGGCCTGCGGGAAGCAGAACTGGCACGCGCCGATCGACTGGCGAACGAACTGGAGGAGTTGTTGCCGGGGCAATTCAAGGCCCTCGAAGACAAAAAGCGTGAGTCGCTGACGCCAGAGCAACGGGCGGCCCTGGCGGTCTCAGTGATGGATCGTTCCGAAGAGCAGCAGCAGACGGCCGCAGCTGCGGAGTCGGTGCTGAAGGTCACTTGGCCGATGGTAGCCCGTGGAGCGCCAGTCGACGTGAAGGCCAAAGCCCAAGACCTCGCCCGCCAGTTCGTGGAGGCCAACGAGACGGCGGAAATCATCGGACGCTACCGCGATATCGTGAATTTCGACTTCTGGCGGGCAACGTGTGAGGTCGAGGTTACCGACGACATGCTGAAGGCCCGCGAGTCCACATGGCGGGCCGAGCAAGACTTCGACAATGCCCGACTCCAAGCCGCCAAGAAAGCCTACGAAGAGGCCTTCGCGGCTTGGCGGAATGTGCTGGATGCGTCGGAAGTGCTCCGCAATGACTCGATGACAGCAGACGATATCAAAGAACTTGTGGATCGCTACCGCAAGGTACTGGAGCAGCTCGACGAGCCATTCCCCAAGCCTTTCATCCTGCAGGATATTCTGGAGTAGGGCAGGGACAGCGATAGGCTCAAGGCTGCGCTACTTTTTGCGGATGAGGACCTTGTCGATGCGGCGGCCATCCATGTCGATGACCTCGATCGAGAGGCCTTGCCACTCCATGATGTCGCCCGTGGCCGGGATGCGCTCCAACTGAGCCAAGACGAGTCCCGATACGGTTGAGTAATCACGGGGCGAACCGTCGAGTTTGACATCGACCGTTTCGGCCATGTCTTCAATGCTCGCGCCGCCATCCACAAGCCAGGAGCCATCTTCACGACGCACGAAGGCCGTATCTCGGGCAGCGCGATGCTCGTCGTGAATCTCACCGACCAGCTCCTCGAGAATATCCTCAAGCGTCACGAGACCCTCTGTGCCACCGTATTCATCGAGCACGATGGCCATCTGATTTTTTTCCTTCTGAAACAGTTCGAGTAACCGATCGAGCGGCATCGTCTCCGGCACGAAAAGGGCCCGGTGCATGATCTTGCGAAGTTCGATCGGCCAGCCCATCCACGTGTGTCGCAGCACGTCTTTCAGAAAAACATATCCGAGAATATGATCGAGCGATCCTTCGTAGACCGGTAACCGGGAATAGCCGGCCATCGCGATGGCACCGATGATTTCTGGCGATGGGGTCTCGATATCGAGAGCATCAAGTTCGATCCGAGGCCGCATGATGTCACGAACGGTTCGTTCGCCAAGCCGCAGGGCCTCGATGGCGACGGCCTGCTCAACCGGCTCTACCACCCCTTCGGCTCGGCCTGTCTCGAGGAGATGCTCGATATCGTCGACTGAGACCGTCGGCCCCTCCTGTTTCCCGGCTCCGAGGAGAAACAGCACCGCTGACGTAGCCTGGCCCAGTCCCCAGACGAGCGGTTTGGCGAGCTGAGAAACCAGTTGCATGGCCGGGGCAACGAGCTGTGCTACCCGCTCAGCATTTCGCAGGGCCAGCCGCTTGGGCACGAGCTCCCCGAAAAGGAGCGTAAAAAATGAGAGAATCGCCACAAACGTGGTGAGGGCGATTGGTGTGGCGGCATTGGCGATGAATGGTGGAGCACTGGCTTCGAGCCAGGCCGCAAAGGGCTCCACCAGTTGGTCGCCGCCGTAGGCGGCCGCCAAGGTGCCCACCAGAGTGATGCCCACCTGCACGGTGGGCAGGAATCGGTCGGGGTTGGAGGCCAGATCGAGCGCCGTCTGTGCCGCTCCATCTCCCTCGTCTGCCAGTTGCCGCAGTCGCCCGCGCCGACTGGCGACGATCGCCATCTCTGCCCCAGAGAAGAAGCCATTGGCGAGGATGAGCGCAAAGACGAGGAACAGTTCAGGGAGAATGTCAAAATGAGCCGTTCGTAGAGCCATCACGGCGGATGACCGCGAGGTTGTCCCGGTGGATCACCTCGTCATAGGGACAGTAGCCGAGTACGGCGGCGATGCGGTCGGTTTTCAGGCCCCGGATCTGTTGCAATTCGGCCGCTGAATAATTGACCAATCCACGGGCGAACACATTGCCTGCAGCATCGGAGAGGGCCACTAGGTCACCAGTGGTGAACGTGCCGTCAACAGTACGAACGCCGGCGGCTAGCAGGCTGCGGCCAGTGGCGACCACGGCGTCGCGGGCTCCGGCATCGACGGTGACTGTTCCCCGCACATCTGCTGACCAGCCGAGCCACCGCTTCCAGGCCGGCATCGCGGCCGTACGGCCAGGAAAGAGCGTGCCTACTGTCTCTCCACGCATGATGCGGGGGAGCACGTCGTCATCGCGGCCAGAGGCAATGATGCAGTGGCCCCCAGACTCGGTGACGATCCTCGCGGCGGCGATCTTGCTGGCCATGCCCCCCTTGGAGAGTCCGCCAGCCCGGTCACGGGCCAGCGCCTCGACAGTCGTATCGATGTGCGGCACAGTCGCCAGAGCCGCGGCGCCTGGTTCATCGGGGTGGCGGTTGTAGAGACCATCGACATCAGAGAGTAGCACCAGGAGCGGCGCGCCGAGAAGCGTCGCGACGAGGGCCGCCAGCCGGTCATTGTCGCCGAAGCTTGTTTTCAGTTCTTCAACACTGACGGTATCGTTTTCGTTGATGATCGGGATCGCCTGGTAGTCGAGGAGGGCACGGAGTGTGTTCCGGATATTGAGGTAGCGAGCCCGGTCCTTGAAATCATCCGCCACCAGCAGCACCTGCGCCACATGGCGGCCCTGGGCCCGCAACACCCGTTCGTAAGCTTCGATGAGGCCGCTCTGGCCGATCGCAGCCATCGCCTGGAGGTGGGCCAATTCTGCCGGCCGCCGTGAGAGCCCCATCCGGCCCATACCCGCTCCAACAGCGCCCGAACTCACAAGGATCACCTGCTTGCCCGCGGCCAGCAGCGTGTCGAACTGGTGGCCCAGTGATTCAATGCGGCTGGTATCGAGGAGCCCGTCCGGACGAGTGAGCACCCTCGTTCCCACCTTGACGACGATCAATCGGGCGGCAGTGGCGAGGGCTCCCCGGGACGAGTCGGGCTGGGATGCGGTCATGATTCTTCGCATCGTACCCTGCCTTCGGGCCGGTCGGCCACAGGCGGTCCGTCTTGCCCGGGCGCCGGCGTCCTGCGTTGAGGTTTTGCCTGCGGAAGGCGTATAGTGGTTAAATCGGTTGGCCATTTCTTTTTCTCAACGGGGCCTGTGGGCACGTTCCGTGAGCGATCTCCATCACGAATGCGGCTTAGCGGCCGTCTATCACCTCGCTGAAGGCGAACCGAGCCCACTCTGCCCAGCCCAGGGGCCTGAGGAGGTGTCGCGACTCGTACCGCGGATGCTGCTCGATATCCAAAACCGGGGCCAATTGTCCGCCGGGATGACTGTCTGGAACCCCGACCGCAGCCACCTCTTGGCGACGCTCAAAGACGTGGGGAGTGTGAGCGAGGTGTTTCGGATGAGCCATCGCGGCAAATACGAGAGCCTCATGGAGCAGCACGCTGGCCGGGCGGCGATTGGCCATGTGCGGTATGCGACCTGCGGCGCTGAAGACCGGGGCTATGCCCAGCCATTGGAGCGGCCGCACATCCAGAAGCGCAAGTGGTTTGCCTTCGGGTTCAACGGCCAGCTGGCCAACTATCCAGAACTGCGGGCGGAAATCCTCGCTGATGACGACAACCATCTGGCGCGGGACAACGACACCGAAGTGATCATGCACGCGATTGGTCGTGAGCTTTCGGGGGACGCTGATCCCGATCCAGTCGACATGCTTGCCACCATCGCACGTCGCTTCGACGGCGCGTGGAACCTCGCCATTCTTGACGCTTGCGGGCGCATGATTGTGGCTCGCGATCCGCTGGGCATCCGGCCGATGGAATACGCCCATGTTGGCCCGCTTGTCGCTGCAGCAAGCGAGAGCGTGGCACTGCTCAACCTTGGCTTTCCAACTGAATCGATCCGTACGCTCGAGCCGGGCACCGCCCTCATCGTCGATGGGCGTCAGATTCGCGTGGAGCGGTTCGCCGAGAGCCGGCAACAGGCCCACTGCTTTTTCGAGTGGATCTACTTTGCCAACGTTGCCAGCACGATGGATGAGCGGAGCGTCTATCTCACGCGGAAGCGGCTCGGGGAGGAACTGGCCCGCCTTGAGACGGTGGAGATCGACGCCGACACGGTGGTCGTGCCGGTGCCCGATACCAGCAAGGCGGCGGCCGACTCAATGGCTTACCGGCTCTCGATTCCATCGGTGGAGGGACTGATTCGCAATCGTTACACGGGCCGTACGTTTATTGATGGTGCCTCCAGCCGTCGCCAGAAGGCCGAATCGAAATACACGCCGCTACGGGAAGTGCTCAAGGGGAAGCGAGTGATCCTGGTAGAAGACTCGATCGTACGGTCGACCACGATGAAGGTACTGCTCGGACGGATGCGTTCGCTGGGGCTGGCCCGCGAAATTCACGTCCGGATCGCCTGCCCGCCAATTATCGCCCCGTGCTTCTATGGCATCGACATGTCGACGATCGACGAACTCTTCGCCCCTGTCTTCCTGAACGAGGGGCGGCTCACCGAAGATGCCCAGCGGGCGATGGCGGCAAAACTCGGGGCCGATTCGCTCCGCTATCTGCCGGTCGAATCAGTGGCCCGCTCGATCGGGTTTGAAACCGATGCTCTCTGCCAAGCCTGCATTACGGGCCGGTATCCGACGCCGGCCGGTGAGCGGTTGTATGAGATCGCTCTCGGCCAAGTGGCCCGCGGCGAATCTGGCCGCACCTACGAAGCCGTCGTGTAGAACAGGCCCCCTGACCTGTCGTGGGTTTACGGAAGAAAGGCCTGGGCTGGTCTCCTGGACTGTCCACCCGTCACGGCACACGGTGGAGTACGGCCCGCCAGACGGGCTGGCCAGCGAGGCGAGTGCGCCGCTCGAAATGGGTGCGATAGTCGAGATCATGCTCCGCCGGCCGAGCCGGCTCCTCGTTGGGCGCGCCGAAGCGGCCCGTCTGACGGGCCGCTTCCATGGCTTCGACAAAATATTCCTCGACGTCGGTCCAGACGTGCAGGCGGCCGCCGGACACGAGCACCCGGCCGGCATGCTCGAGGAATGGCAGGCTCAAGACCCGTCGTTTACGGTGTCTGGCTTTCCACCACGGGTCAGGGAAATAGACATGGATCGCTGCGAGCGAGGCCTCCGGGAGCATGGATCCCACGAGCCGCTGGGCGTCGCCATGAATGATTCGTGCGTTGGTCGCCCCGGCAACGGCCAGCCGACCAGCACACATCCGGGCGTAGCCGGTGGCAATCTCGATGCCAAGAAAATTGGTGACGGGGCAGTCTGCGAATACCGACTGCAAAAAAAGACCCTTGCCACTACCCACCTCCAGTTCTGTCGGCTGATTGGCCGGAAAGAGAGACCTAGGATCAAGTGGCTCCGGCAGGTCGCCAAGGACAAGAAGGTGGGTCGAGAGATCGACCGTCGGGGCAGGGTTCTTGGGGGCCCG
>JAQBZA010000158.1 GCA_027622795.1 Planctomycetota bacterium
GTGGCCAGCCCCTGCCGGGCGAGGAAGGGCACCCCTTCCCGCATGAGCGTGCAGAGTTCGTCTGGGGAAAACACAAAATTGCCCCCCTGCCCCACGCCGACGGGGATGTCGCGAATCATCTGGTTGACCAGCTGCGTGAGCACCGGCTGCACGTCGGCGAGCGTGAGGTTGGTCCGCACGAGCCGCACGCCGCAGTTGATGTCATAGCCCACGCCACCGGGCGACACGACACCCCCCGCCGCCGGGTCGGTCGCGCACACGCCGCCGATGCAGAAGCCATAGCCCCAGTGGATGTCGGGCATGGCGAGGCTGGCCTGCTGGATGCCCGGAAGGAAGGCGACATTGGCCACCTGCTCGGGAGCGCGGTCGCTCCGAAGCAACGGGATCAGCCGCTCGTCGGCGAAGATGAGGCCATCGACGAGCATCCCGGGCTTGTACGACTTTGGGATCCGCCACAGGCAGTCATCGACCGGCTCGAGCGGACCGGTGAAGGATCGCTCGCCGGATTGCGTGGTGGTGGGCGGGGGCGTGGTCATATCGCGTCGTCAGATGTCAACAATCACCGTGGCCTGCCAGCCGGCGGCGTTATGCCGCACGTCGAGTTCGTGATGCGTGATCGCCTTCACCTCGTGGGCAAGTGTATGCACAGCCGGATCGTAGGGTTCGCCGCGGCCGACAACCTGGAGCCCCGTGGCATCGTGCGACACCTGGACATCGCAAAACAGCATCCGGCGGAGTTCGAAGGCGGAATGCACCTCGCTGAGGAGATCGTAGAGGAGCCAGACAGGGTCGGTGCCGGTGATGGCAAACCGTTCTTCCGCGAGGGGGCGAATCTGCCCGAGGTCGCCGGTGATCACGGCGCCGAGCCCACGGGCGGCGTCGGCGCAGAGTTGCTCCAGCGACGCCGCGTGAATCCGCAGCCCCAGATCAGCCGTGTGCTCGAACACTTCGTACATAGCCTGCCAGCCTCGAGCCCAATGATAGAGCGGCGACAAGGGCGAGGCCGACGAGGATGCCGACAGCCGCGTCGGCCGCCATCGTGAGCAGGGTGGCCACCGTCGACGTTCCGTGAGCCTCGCCGAGAATCGTGGCCACGCCGTCATGGACGGCATGGTGCACGGCCGGAATGCCGTGGGCGATGATCCCACCGCCCACCAAAAACATCGCCGCCGTGCCGGCGATCGACAGGGCCCGCATGAGCCATGGGGCGGCAGCGAGGATGCCCCGGCCGAGCGTTTGCGCGGCAGACGACGGGCGGGCGGCCAGCAGGGCGCCAAGGTCGTCGAGCTTCACGATGCCGGCGACGAGGCCGTAAACGCCCACAGTCATCGCGGCTGAAATCGCCACGAGCACGGCCAGCTGCGTCAGGAAGGGCTTGCCCGCCACCACGCCGAGCGTGATCACGATGATCTCCGCTGAGAGAATGAAATCGGTGCGGATGGCGCCGGTGATTTTTTGGGACTCGACCGCGACAGGATCGATGGTCGGATCGGCAACGGCTTCGGTGAGGGCGGCGCGGCGGGCTGCCTCGTAGTGGTCTTCAGCGGCATGGCCGGCATGATCGGCCCGCTGCAGGAGCCCATGGAGAATCTTTTCAACGCCTTCAAAGCAGAGATACGCGCCGCCGGCCATGAGGAGCGGCGTGATGGCCCACGGGGCGAGCCAGCTGGTGGCGAGCGCGGCGGGCACGAGGATCAGCTTGTTGCGGGCTGAGCCGCGGGCCACGGCCCACACCACTGGCAGCTCACGGGCCGGGCGAACGCCGGTCACCTGCTTGGCGTTCAAGGCGAGGTCGTCGCCAAGCACCCCCGCTGTCTTCTTGACGGCGGCCTTGGTCATCACCGCCACGTCATCGAGGACGGTGGCGATATCGTCGAGTAGCAGCAGCAGACTGGATGCCATCGGCGAGCCTTGAAGAACTGGCACAGCAGCAAAGCCAGTTTCTCGTAGTGAATACCCCCACGGGGAGTCGAACCCCGGTTTTCGGACTGAGAACCCGATGTCCTAGGCCACTAGACGATGGGGGCGTCTTGCCTTCACTCGACCGGACAACTTTCTTGTAGCAGCGTCGCACAGGGTGTCAAGAAGCCGTGTATGTCTCCCCTGCTACCATCAAACGTTCCGTACGCTGTTTCGTCATCCCCGGTTTCTCCGCCACGCTTGTTCTGGGCGGCGCTGCCGCTGTCGGCTGACCATGAAACCAAGCCCAGCTGCCGCTACCGTCGCCACGGCGACAAGACTCCAAAACCTGCGTGTCGAACGAGCCACCACACGGTCATCCTCAAACGCCATCTGGAGCCTCGTTGTCGCCGCGCGGATCGCCTGCGTCCGGGCGTGCGGGGGCGGACTCAATCCATCACCCAGCGTTCTCCCTCCACTGGCCCTCAAGAATGCCGCCGTTGCTGAACCCGCTTCACCGACAGCCCATTGGCCAAGATCTCCCTGCCATGCCAAGGGTGATGCTCGATGATGTGATCCCTCAACCGACGGGAGGGCGACACTCTCCACGGCATGCAACAGATCAGCGGCTGTCGCGTACCGATCATCGGCACGTTTCGCCAGGAGCCTGTTGACGATCCCCACAAGTGATTCGGGTAAGTCAGGCCGGAGACTTTCCAATGGCACGAGTGGATCGCGAACATGAGCCATCGCCACCGCCACGCCGGTTGTGCCACTAAATGGCGGCCGACCAGCGAGCAGATGGTACACCGTGGCACCGAGTGAATAGAGGTCACTCCGCGGGTCAACGTCTCGTCCTTCGGCCTGCTCGGGGCTCATGTAGAGCGGAGTGCCGAGCGTTGTGCCATCCTGAGTGAGACCAAGATCTTGCTCCCGCACTCGGGCGAGACCGAAGTCAGCAACTTTGACTTCGCCATCACGCGTCAGCAGCAGATTCTCTGGTTTGATATCACGATGGACCACGCCCTGCTGAGCAGCCCGAGCGAGCGCCGACCCAACGTTTCCCAATGCCGTGACAGCCTGCCGGGCGTCGAGCGGACCACGGACCTCAAGCCACCCCTTGAGCGACGGTCCGGCCACATACTCCTCCACGAGGAAGTGGATGCCGTCGAGGCAGCCAACCTCATGGATCTGCACGATGTTGCCGTGCACGAGCCCAGCGGCAGCCCGGGCCTCTTGAACAAACCTCTCCACGGCCGCAGGCCGAACAGTCGTCTCGGGCCGCAGCACCTTGACTGCAACGAATCGAGAGAGCGACTCCTGTTCGGCCAGATAGACGTCGGCCATCGCGCCACTTCCAAGCTGACGAATGAGCCGGTATCCTCCCAAGTGGCGGCCAGAGAGGTCGTTTGCGTCACGTTGTGCCTGAGCGGTACCCATCGCTCATTAGTATCCACCCGAGGACCACCCCATGGCAAAGCCCGCTTCCGAACTTCAAGAAGCCAACCGTGCCATTGATGTCGACAACATCGATTATGAGGTGCTCCTCGACACGTCTGTGGGGCCAATCCGGCTGCGGACGCCAAACTTACGATGCCCGTGAGGCGATGATCATGCGGAGCCCAACGATGACGAGTGCCAGGCCTCCCGCGGCAGCAAGCAGTGTCTGGCCATTGCGTTCGAAGTCGGTGACATAGGCAACGACAGCCGCAGCGATATCTCCGGTCTCTGCAGATGCCTGAAACGGCATCATTCCCACCGGTGCCGTGGGGAGGCCGGATGTTGGCGACGGCATCCCATATCCGGTCACATGCACCGATCGCTGGAGTGGCTCCTCAAGCGGGGCTGCGGCAAGCCGCGGAGGGGGCTTCTGGATGTCAACAGGCATCATCGCAGCCGGCGGCATCGCTGCGGCTGCAGCGAGTTCACCCGGCGGCGGTGTGAACCCACTCGAGCCAACACTCGCCAGAAAGGTTCGCACCCGCGTCGAACAACTGCCAATGGTACGGCCCTCACTCTGGCCGAAGAGTACGCCGGCGAGTTTGCCATCGGCGTTAAGGATCGGGCCGCCGGAATCACCCTGCCGGGCCGTCGCCGACAGTTCGACAAATTCCTTGGCGTAGCCCGCACCGGGAGCGAGATATTCGGTGCAGGGGCCGGTCTCGGCCCGATAGGCACCACGGCCGAACCCGGCGATGGTGAGGAGTTCTCCGATTTGCGGTGGCTGCTCGGCGAGCGGGATCGGCGCGGCCTGCGGCTTCCAGATCACCAGCGCTGCCAAGTCCCACGCTTCATCGTGACGAATCACAGTGCCGGCCGACTGGAACCCGTCGGGAAACTGCACAAGCACAGCCGAGCGGGTGTCGCGGATCACATGCCAGTTGGTAAGCACCAGGCCCTGCGACTGGTTGATATCGACGAGTACACCCGACCCCAGCGACACGCCCCCTTCATCAGGCGCCACAATCCGCGCCACGCTGGGATGCGGTGTTTGGCCAGTGAGCAGGTAGTCGGCAAACAGGTCGGGCCGCCACGCCTCCTGCTGCGGCAAAGCATTTCCCCAGGCTGACGAAACCTGCGCGGCCGCGGAGCTCGCGAGAACGCCAACAAGGAGGGCAATGGCCTGCAGGATCGCGGGGAGGGTCGCCGTGCTGATGTGTCGCATGAGCGTCTCCTTTCCGAGAATGTCGGCCGCCTTATCGTGGCGGGATTCGCACCGCCTGCCTGCGTTGTTCTGATTCCAGAATGCGCCGCAGGAGTTCACGGCGAAGCCGGTCTCGTTCCTGCGCGAAATATGACGGGGCCGCCGGGGCCGCATTCGGCATGAGGGCGGAGTTTTGCGGAGCCATAGAAGGTGCCTCTGACGTCTTTCTGGGAAACGCCGGCCAACGCACCAACAAGAGGGATCGGTCAGAGGCATCCCACAACGTGAGCGAAAAGCAGGAGGCCACAAACTCAACGGAATCGTCAGCATCGTCCCGGGGACCGGGGGGCCCTATTCGCGGGCAATCACGAAGTTGGCCGCCGCCAATCGGTCGCGGAGTGCGGCAATATGCTCGCGATCGGCGGTCTCGACCGTCACCTCGACGGTGGTCGTAAACACATCAGCTCCGGAAAATGCCCGTTCGTGTCTGATTTCTCGAATGCTCGCCCCAGTTGCGGCGATGGCGGCAGCCAACCGGGCAATGCCCCCCGGTCGATCGCTGATAACGGTCCGAAATCGCCACCGCCGCCCGTCGGCAACAAGGCCGTGGTCAATCACACGGTCCAGCATCGTGAGATCAATGTTGCCACCGCACACGAGAAGAACAGTTGTTCGGCCGGCAATCGCCCGGCCGGTTTCGCCCATGACTGCCGCCAGGGCCGAGGCTGCTGCACCTTCCACCACCATTTTTTCCAGCTCCAGAAGCCGCAACATGGCCAGCGAGATGGCGTCTTCGCCAAGCGTCACGACGCGATCCACGAGTGGAGCAGCCAGCGAGAATGACAGGCTTCCCACGCAGCCGACCGCGAGCCCATCGGCGAGCGTTGGCTGACTTGGCACGGCCACCGGCCGCCCCGCCGTCAGCGACGCCCCAAAACTTGCCGATGCGGCCGCTTCCACCGCGATGATCTGGATTTCAGGTCGGAGGGCCTTGGCTGCAACAGCCACGCCCGCTAAGAGCCCGGCGCCACCGGTGGGAACCACAATGGTGTCGGCATCGGGCACGTCCTCGAGAATTTCGAGGGCCATCGTCCCCTGCCCCGCGATCACGGCCGGATCATTGAACCCGTGAATCAGCATCAGTCCATCGGCTTCCGCGATCTCAAGGGCCCGGCGTCGGGCATCGTCAAACGTATCGCCCTCAAGAATCACGGTAGCGCCCAACCGCCGGCAGGTAGCCACCTTCACCAGCGGTGCAAATCGCGGCATCACGACCGTCACCGGGATGCCAAGCAGGCTGCCGTGGTAGGCCAGTCCAAGAGCGTGATTCCCTGCTGAGGCAGCGATCACGCCGCGGCGCTGCTGGGCGGCATCAAGAAGCAGGAGGGCATTTCTGGCTCCCCGTTCCTTGAAGGAACCGGTTCGCTGGAGCAGATCGAGTTTACAAAAGACACGGCTCCCGATGAGCTCTGAGAGCGGGATACTCGGCTGACATGGTGAGCGATAGATACCGGATCGGATCCGTTCATGAGCAGCGCGAATGTCAGCGAGGGAGATCATGGCCACGATGAGGAAAAGCCGGTGTCAGGTGACCCGTTGCGGCTGATGGAAGGCCCGCACATCGACCCATTCCATGCCGGCCCGTCGGGCCGCCTCAATGCCGAGGTCACTATCTTCCCAAACCACGCACGTTGCCGGACTCGCCCCGATGCGTCGAGCCGCCTCCAAGTAGGGATCGGGATCGGGCTTATGTCGATTCGTGTCCTCGCTGGCCACGATTGAATCAAAGCAATCTGCGATGCCGAGTTGCCGTAAAATTCTCAGGCAGACGTGGTGGTATCCGCCCGTGACCACCGCCATTGGCACCCTGCCTCGGCAGCGGTGGATGACTTGGATCACCGGGTCGACCGGCGCGACGCATTCAACCTGCTCCAGAAACGCCGTCTCCTTCATCTCGGCGGCGGCATCGATGTCGATCTCGAGGCCCGCCTCCCGGGCAAGCGTGGCAATGATGTCACCGGTAGGCCGTCCACCAAGGGAGTAGAAACGGTCTTCATCGAAGGAGAGGCCGTGATGCTGCGTCACACAGAGCCAGGCCCGGTAATGGGCCGGCATCGTGTCAGCGAGCGTACCGTCGCAATCGAAGAGCAGAGCGGCGTGGGATTGGAGATGCCACATGAATCGGGAATTCCAGGCAGGATGGAAAAAGGCTGATGGTTTCGGTTGATCTGCCGAAAATTCTCATGGCGGAGGGTCTGCCGGGTCGATCAACCCTGACGATCATGCCGGTTTTCAGGCGTGGGGACCAGCCCCGTGCTGAGGCCGACACCCGACAGGCAAGTGACCCGATGACCGTGATACCAGCTCAAAACAAGCGGAACGCCCGGGGCAGCCGCCGTGGCAGGCGGATGACGGCTCGTATGCGGGCGCTTCGCAGACGGGCTGCCGCCTGGCGCCGAAGGACTCGCCGGGCTGCCCTCGCTGCGTTGCTGGCCGCCGGGATGACCGGATCGGCGGGCGTGGCGCACGCTCAAATCGGGGCAATGGGCCAGGGTGCCATGGCGCCCAGCGGGGGCGTGCTCAATCGGGCGGTGACCCGGTTGAGTGAACGTAACCAAAACGGCCCCGGCTGGATGTATTTTGGCATCAATCCGGCTGACCGCGGTCTCGGCTACAACGGCGGCTACATCACGCTCGGCGGCTTCATTCCCTATGCCGAGGATGACCTCGGTGGCTTCTGGGCGGCTGATCTCCGCGGCCATCTCTC
>JAQBZA010000159.1 GCA_027622795.1 Planctomycetota bacterium
AGATCGTCACCAGAAACAGGCGGCCTTTGAACAGGCGGCCCTGATACAGATGGCCGAGCCCGGGCACCAGCCAGCCGAGTACAGCCGCCAGCAACGGGTTGCGGAGATCAATCGCCGATCCATCATCGGGCGACACGGCCACGATCCGCGGACGCGGGGTGGGAGCAGATCGGGATGCGGTGGAGGGGGCCACGCGATGACTGGCTCGGGGGAAAGACACCAAAACCACCAGTGTACGGGATCACGTCTCGGGCAGCCATCGCTCGCGACAATCTGCAAGACCGCAAAGCGGCGACTTTTGCCGCCCCCGAGCCGGCGATACACGCAGGCTTGATGCGCTCTAGCCCCACAGCTTGCGGACCACGCGCACCCGCGGCTGGGCTGGCGTATCGGTATCAGCATCGTCGCGCCGCGACGGCATCGTGCTCACCGCCGCAGGCGTCAGTTCCCGCCACACGCCCTCGATGACCCGCCGCCACCACCGTTGCCAGATGGGCGAGTTGGCAGACTACTCGCGGCACGCCCAGCGCAAATCGAGAGATCGTGCCGATCGCCTCGGGAGAAAAGAGATCGGCCGGACCACCGACCCGTTCCAACGAGCGGGCCAGGAAACCCGCCACATCGGCCTCTTCCCACGGTGTCAGTTCCACACGCACGGCCGCCCGGGTGCGGATCGCATCCGGGATCCGCGACATCCCGGCAGATGAGGCCAGCCCCACGACCACCGTGCGGGCGAAGAGCGGCTCCGCACCACCGACAATGCGGGCGAGGCCGTCGACACAGTCATCCGGAGCGTGGTCGAGGTCATCCACGATGATCGCCGTCGGCCGCTCCATCAACGTGTTTTCTCGAAGCCGGTTTTCCAGCTTCTGCCACGGCCGCAGGGGCTCTGCCCGTGAGGCCGGGTCGAGCGGCAGCCGGGCCAGCAGGAGATCGAGCCAGTCACCCGCCGCGAGGCCCCGCAGCGAGAGCAGCACCGCTTCGGCGCCCAGCCCTGCCAGCCGGCGGACGGCCATCGTGGCGAGATGGCTCTTGCCAAGGCCCTCGTCGCCAATCACCAGCCCGCACCGCTGCCGCTGCCCGAGCAGCCATTCCAGCCGGGCCAGTGCCTCGTCCTGTGGGCCACCACAATAAAAGGTCGCCGGCTCCAGCGAACCGGCGAAGGGTGGCGCGGCGAAATGCCAGCGGTCTCGTACCATGGCGGAGAGTGTAGGGAGACGCTCGTTTCACGTCACGACGAATTCCACCGGGTTTTCCGCTCCATGAGCGACCGCTTTTTCCTCGCCGAGCCACCCACGGGCAGCCACGGCGTCCTCCGCGACGATGAGGCTCGGCATTGCACCCGAGTGCTGCGGGCGAAGGTGGGTGACACGATCCGTGTGTTTGACGGCCACGGGAGCGAGTGGCCGGCCAGCATCACGGCAGTGGGCCGCGACACGGTCGACGTCGCTCTTGGGGAGCCACTGCCAGCCGGCGCATCGTCACGAGTGCCACTCACGCTGGCGGTTGCGCTGCCGAAGGGCGACCGCCAGAAGTGGCTTGTCGAGAAGCTCACTGAACTGGGCACAGCCCGGCTCGTGCCGCTGGTTACCGAGCGGGGCGTAGCCGAAGCGACCGACGCGGCCCGCGTGCGGCTCAAGCGAGGCGTGATCGAGGCCTGCAAGCAGTGTGGTCGGAACACGCTGATGGAGATCGCGGCTCCTGCCACGCTTCAAGAACTCGCCGCCCGGCATCCGGCTGCGGTGCGGCTGGTGGCCCACCCCGGCGGCACGTCACTCGGCGACCAGCGACGCACGTCATCCGGCCAGGCAATCACAGAGATCGTCGCGGCCGTCGGCCCTGAGGGAGGGTTTACGGAGGAGGAGGTGGCTCAGGCGGTCGCCGCAGGATTTGAGCTGGTCTCCCTCGGGCCCGATATCCTCCGGATCGAAACGGCTGCGATCGCCTTGGCGGCGTGGGTCACGCTGGCACCGACTCGAAGCTGATATCAGACAGCCCATCGGATACGGAACCTCCGTCCCAGCCCAAAATCTGGAAGGCGGTCTGCCCCGGGGCCGACGTCGCCGGAGGCACCCAGCGAATCTGGTCTGTAGGTCGAATGACCCGCAGCGACAGCAGGCGGAGCAACTCCTGAGGCGAGCCACTGGTGGGCGTTCGAGTGATGTCGACCCACCGCACACCATCCAATTTTTCAACGACCCCACTGGTCGCCTGCACCACGACAAACCGTTCCGTGGTCGGCTGGGCGATGACGGCGCCCGCCAGATCGGCCCATGAAAACTGGACCGGCTGGGGGCCCACGATCCCCGCTTGAACCCGCAGCGTGGCCGAGCGACGCAGCGCAGGCCGGGAGATCGGCATCACGGAGGTCGTGCCAAAGTTGGCATCGGCCACTGCCTGCCCGACCGCCAGTTCAAAGTGATAGGGCGAAAGCGGCTCGATCAGCTGGCGACCCTGCGGGAGCAGGAGCGTCGGCACGGCTGCTCCGGACACACTGCCCGGGGACAGGCCAGCGAACACATACCGCCCATCAGCGTCGGTCTGCACCGAAGGTTCGGCCGTCTGCAGGAAGAGCTCCCAGGATTCGAGCGTGGCCGTCCGCTCCGGGTCGAAATCATTGCTCTCCACTTCGAGCCGCCAGGTGCCGTTGGGGGTGGTGCCGGCAAGGGCGGCGGCATCGACCTGCGTCTGAAACGAATCGCCGGATGCACCGGGGAAAAACTCGTCGAGTGGTGTCTCGAAGCGGCTGAAGAGGTAGTCGAAGGGCTGGCCCGTCGCCGAAACCATGAATGGCTCCGCCAGAAACTCATTCGCAGCGGTGCCCTCTCCGGTAATCGTGGTGCCCACCAGCGGCAGTCGGATACCAGCCGGGCTGACGAGGGTCACGAAGATGGGGCCGATCAGTTGGTTGTTTAAAATTTGATCGCTGCGCAGCGTGAAGAAGACGCCGACGTCAGTGATCGCTCCCGGCAGGCCCATGACCTCGAGCGTGGAGACACCGCGAAACGGCCTCAGGAGAGGGCCCTGATTGGGCACGTTGGGATTGTCGAGCTCCGTGCGAATCCCGATCGCAAGCGGGTCGTGTGACGAAAAGGCGACATACCGCCGGTCGGCAGACGCGGCGGGTGCCGTATCGAGCAGTCCGTTGCCATTGCCATCGAGAAAGACGGTCGCTCCAGCCAAAGGCTGTTCATCGGCAGCCTGCCTCCCATTCCGATCCAGATCCTCGAAGACCGTGCCACTGATCGACGCGCCACCCACTCGCGCCAGGGCAGCCTCGGCCTGAATCAGACCGTAGCCGGTCGCAGGGTCGTAGCCGGCCTCGAGCATGTCGATCGCTGTCGCCTCGAGGGTAGCGATCATCTCATCAGCCGAGAGCGTCGGAGCGAGCTGCCACATGAGCGCGGCCACGGCCGCGGCATTCGGAGCGGCGGCTGATGTGCCCGAGAAATTGGGCAGCCCGTCGCTGTCAACGTCCTGCCCGAAGAACGACGTGTTGCCGAAGTTGGGGGCGACAAACCGCGGCTGCTCGCGGAGTTGGGCCGTCTCCAGCCGTGTGCCGTCTTGGGCAAAGAGGATCGGCGTGCCGCCCCACGAACTGGATGGCGCCAACTGGGCCGGGGCCTCGCGATAGGCCGGCGTGCGGAAATAAAAACTCGCCCCGACGGCGGCTCCGGTCGCCGAATTCGCATGGCCGATGATCGTGCTCGACGCGGTGGCGTACTCAACCTGCAGGTCAACATGGTAGGTGAGGTACTTCAGGAACGTCGGCGCTTCGCCGCCGGCATGGGCGATCACCACCTGCACCTGATCCACACCGGGGACGATCGGGAACGCTGCCGCGAGCTCCGGGTTACCATTGAGCTGATGGCTCCCCTCCAACCGCTCCAGCAGCGTGACGCCATCGGCGGCATATACAAAGAGGTCGACATCGCTCTGGCTGGCTCCCCAGGGCTGATCCCACTGGAGCCGCAGCGTCAAGGAACTGGTGCCGTCGGGAATGGTGACCCGTTGAAACACGTCGATGCCCGGGCCGGGATCGAAGTCGTGCAGCACGAGGCCCGGAGGCGACGTCAGCTCCTCAGGGAGGTCGGTAAGACTCGTGGCCTCGATCGGGCGGAAGTCGGCGGCATAACTGTTGCGGGCGAAGTTGCCGGCCGAGGTGAAGTACGCCACGCCAAAGTCTTCGACAACGGTATTCACGGCCTGCGCGACGATGCCATCCTGAAACCAGGGCACCCCGCCTTCGGTGATGTCATCGACGATGATCTGGCAGCCGGCGGCGACGAGCTGGGTGATACTGTCGGCGAAGCTGGCCGGCCCTCCTTCACTCGAGGCGAAGAACAGTTCTGCCCCCGGTGCGATCGAATGCACAAGTTGGGCCATCGCCCGCCCCTCGTCCGTTCCGGCAACTTCGCCATCCTGCGTATACCGCGGCCCTTCCTTGAGCACCTGCACGCCTGCCGGCAGGGCACCCGTGGCCACGTCGAAGGCATAGCCGCCGAGCACATCAAAGCTGTCGGAGATCACGCCCACGCGGATCCCCGTTCCATCAACGCCAAACCGGCTGCGGGCCGCGTCGGCGCGGAAGGCGATGTCGGCCTGATTGGTGATCGCGGCGTTGGCACGGGTTTCGAAGACGACATCGGCAAATCGGAGCGACGGAATAGCGGCAGCATCATCGATCGCCGCAAACGGCAACACCGCCGACACATGATCGGCATAACTGACGATCGATGATCCGCCGATCGCGGCCAGTGCGGCAGCCAGGCTGTCGGTCTGGTCCGGGAAGGCCACCGCCGTCACCACCACGCCGTCAATCTCGCCGCCGTTGCCCCACACGAAGTCGTCACGCCCCGGCGCAGTAATTGGCAGGCTGTAGCCGCCCGCCTGATCGCCTGCCTCATAGTCGGCCGAGATGAAGGCCAGCAGGTCGCCCATCTTGGCCTGCACGATCGGATCGACTGCGACCAGTTCGTCCGTCGCGTCGTAGACGAAGCCCGGGTGGCTGGCCAGGAGCGTGCGTTGCTCGAGTGGTTCGCACGGCCTCATCGCGGGCCCCCGCATGCAGCGTCGGCTGCGGCGGTGCCGTCGGCCTGTCGGGAACCAGCGCATGATCTTCGCAAACTTCATCGTGACAGCGGCTCCATGGCTGCGAGCCATATCAAAAAGGTTCGCGCCGCCGCCACATCAGTTCGCATGTGCAGGAGCGAAAACCTCGATTGACCGCCCCGTGCCGATGCCGGCAGCGGCAGCCTGCGTTGACAGGGCGGCAAGGGCCTTGCGGCCGACGTCTCCCAGATCGAGCGTCCACTCGTTCACATAGAGATCGACGTGTTGCATGAGCACGGCATCATCAAACTCCTGGGCATACCGCCGCATCGTAGGGACCGCAGCGGCGCGGTCGGCCAGCGCCACCTGCAAGGAATCGTGGATCACCTGCTGCACCGCAGAGACTGTCTCCGGAGCGAGCTGACGGCTCGCAACGATGCCGCCGAGTGGCAGTGGACTCTTCATCGCCTCCTCCCACCGCGTGCCCATGTCTTCGACGAGAAAGAGCCCCTGCTGCTGCCAGGTGAATCGCCCTTCGTGGATGCACGCGCCGAAGTCGGCCGTGCCGGCCTGGAGCCGTGGCATGATCTCGGAGAAGACGTCGTGCTCCACCCGTGTGCTGTCCGGATGGAAGAGATGAAAGAGGAGCGCGGCGGTCGTGTCGCGGCCCGGCAGCAGCGTCAGCTGACCGAGATCGCAAGGCCGCGTGTCAGGCCGCGCCGCCAAGAGCAACGGCCCGACACCGAAACCGAGGGCTGAGCCGCTCGGCAACACGACATACTCGTCAGCCACGTGCAGGGCCGCATGAAAACTCGCCTTGGCGACGTCGAAGCTGCCGGCCCGCAGCCGCTCGTTGAGTTCCTGGATGTCGAGCAAGTCCACGACAAAGTCGAGTCCCCGCCAATCGACGGCCCGGGTCAGCAGGCCGTGAAACGCAAACGTGTCGTTGGGGCAGGTCGAGATGCCGAGGCGAATTGTCTGCGTCACGGGGCCTCCGCCAGAGTCTCGTGGGCAAGGGCTGCGGCAGCTTCCAACGCCGGCTCCACGCACCACTGGGAGTGATCGCGGTCCCCGGCCCGATTCGAAATGCCACGGATGATGGTCCAGGGCACCCCTGCCAGTTCACAGGCGACCGCCACGCCAAAGCCTTCCATGTCTTCGGCCACGGCGTCAGGAATTAATGCACGTCGCGCCGCCACGTCGGCCGGCCCCGCTGACGCTGCGCAGGCGGTCAGCAAGACATGCCCGGTGGCCGTGCCGGTGCGGACGATTCGATCACCGATCGCTTGCTGGCCGACAGAAGAGTCGCCCGGCCACTGCGACCAGCCGAGCGACAAAGCCTGCTGGAAGTCGCTGCCAGTGCCGACACCGACACCATAACTGACCACCTCATCAAACCGATACGCCTGACCGATCGCGAGCCGGTCATCCATCGCGCCGGCGATCCCGACGAGCATCACGCTGGCCGGCTTGAGGGCCGCCAGCAGGTGGGCCGCCCGCGCCGCGGCAGCGATCGGGCCAAAGCCACACAGCTCAATCCGCAGGCGTTCGGCTCCACGAGATCCGATTGCCTGCTCAACGACCCGCCGCTCCCCGGCGGTCGGAACGAGCAGGAGGAATGTGGATGGACGCATGAGAACTTCAGTCTTTAAGCGTGGACGGCGGATTCACGATTCAGCGCATGTCATTCCATATTGTAGATCGCAGTGATCCGTCCGCCCGGCGACACGCCAAAACGGTGATCATGGCCTTGCACAGAATGTATACGCATGTATATGTTTTGCAAACAGCGCTCCATTGAATGACGGGTATACTGATGGATGCTCCGGAGAACTCCGCCCGATGTCTGTTTCCGCAATCACCACCGCAGAGGCCCTTTCGCATGCGGCGGCTGATCTTGGCCGCTGCGAACTGGTCCGTGGGGAACTCGTGGTGATGTCGCCAGCCGGTTCGCGGCACGGCGCGGTGGCAGCCCGGATCGCCAAGGCGATTGCCGACGACGTCGAACCAGCCAAGCTCGGTGTCGTCTTTGCCGCGGAGACCGGTTTTGTCCTTGAGCGGAATCCCGATTCCGTGCGGGCTCCCGATGTGGCCTTCGTGCGGGCGGAGCGACTCGCCGGAGGCATCCCAGCCGGTTTTTTCCCTGGCCCACCCGACCTGGCAGTGGAGGTATTGTCGCCGAGCGATCAGCGGCAGGATGTCGCCGCGAAGGTGGCCCAGTGGCTGGCCGCCAGAACCAGGCTGGTCTGGGTGG
>JAQBZA010000160.1 GCA_027622795.1 Planctomycetota bacterium
AGAAGCCGGCCGATCTCGTCGCCGGTAAGAAAGCTGGGGAGCTTTCGCGAACGTCGCGGGCTGCGGAGTGGCTTCGCGGGATTGCTCCGCACCCAGCCCTCGCGGTGCCCGAAGGCAAAGAAGCTTCGCATGCTCGCCAGCTTGCGGGCTACGGTGCTGGACGCATAGCCTGCGGCATGGAGGCCGGCCGCAAACCGCCGCAGGATCACGCTCGAGGCGTCGCCAGGCGACCGGCAGCCGGCCGACAAAAGAAATTCCTCCAGCTGGAGGAGATCTTCCCGGTAACTCTTGATTGTGAGCGGGGAGCCACCGCGTTCGGCGGCCTGATACTTGAGGAACCGCTCGATCGCCGATCCAAACGCTGAGACGGGTGCCACACGCTGCCTCGTCGCCGGGGCCGGCCGCTCAGTCAGCCTTGCGGTCGGCTCGCGACACGAAGCCTGCCCGCTGGCTGCGTGGCGTGTTGAGCCGCACCTTCTGGCCGAGCACCGCCGCGTCGTACCAGGAAAAACTCAGATCAGGATTGGCCGCATACCGCCCCAACGTCTTGAGCGCCTCGGCCCGGCTGTCGTCGTCGTAGAGGAAGACGTAGCGTTCGCCACCCTTGACGAGCGCGATGACATTGACGTCGCGTGAAGGCATCAGACCATTCCGGGAGGGACGCGTGTCGGGATTCCAACTTCCCGACACAGAGGGGTATCGGCCACGATGGCGCCACAACACGAACATTCCCGATGCGAATCCCCCAACTCCGTGCGATCCAGACAGGCCGCACGGCTGTCGGGCAGGATGACCGTGCCAGCGTTAAAACAGGCCGGAAAAGCGGTTTAGCGCGATTGGTTCACGGGCAAAAAAGGGTTCCCCGTGGGTCGTGCCGATCACTGAACCCCACCAGCCTGCGGCGGCCGCCACCCGTTCCAGTACTGTTGGGCTCGGGGCATCGGCAGGAAACTGGCTGGCATAGCAGACCAGGGATCGCCATTTGGTCTCCCACGTGGAAGAGATGTCGACCACGAAGGCGGGGCGGCGGACGAGTTTCAGGTGGACGCACCAGTAATGGTAGATCCGCTCGGGATGCCACGGCTCGCCAGGAAGGTCGCATTTGGTCAATTTCGCCCAGAATCGCGCCGCCTCGACAAGGCGGGTGGCGGCGACATGGTCGGGGTGGGCGTCGACCCAGTAGGGGGCGAACAGCCAGCGGGGGCGGGTCTGGCGGATCACCCCGGCCAGCGCCCCGCGGGCGGCGAGCGTGGCGCGAAGGCGGCGATTGGGCAGACCGAGGTTGTCCCGCCAGTCGAGTCCCAGAGCCGCCGTGGCCGCGGCGGTCTCCCGAGCGCGAATTTCCCGTGTGCCTCGGGGAGTCGGCTCGCCGTCGGTGAGATCGAGAATCCCGACCTTCATCCCCTGCGCCCGCATCAGTGCGATCGTGCCTCCCATGCCGAGTTCGGCGTCATCCGGATGGGGGGCGACAACGAGGGCGTCGAGCATGGCAGAGGTGGAAGGGGGACGAGAGCCTGAATGTTGTCGGGGAAATCTTCAATTAGCATACTCTCTGCCATGAAGCACACCGCATCGTCCTCAGACACCAGCACTCAATCGCCGACGGCCCTCTTCGATCAGGCCTGCACGACAGCCCGGGAGGCCGCGGTGCTGGCCTCGGTGGAGGCGGCGCTCGGCTGGGACGAACGCACGGGTATGCCACCCAAGGCGGCGGACTACCGAGGCGAGCAGGCTGCGGCCATCGCCGGGCTGCTCCATGCCAAGCGAACCGCTCCCGCCCGGGGGGAGGCGCTGGCCGAGTTGGCCGCGAGTCCGTTGGCCACCGAAGGGTCGCCCCAGGTGCGGGCGGCGATCCGGCTGATGGCGCACGATTACGAAAAGCAGGCCCGGCTGCCGGTTCGGCTCGTCACCGAAATGGCCAAAACCACGGTCGACGCCCAGCAGGCCTGGGCCGTGGCCCGGGCGAAGTCGTCGTGGGCCACGCTCGCGCCGTGGCTTGAGAAGGTGTTTGCGCTCAAGCGGGAGCAGGCGGCATGCCAGCGGCCCGATCTCGATCCCTATGACTCGTTGCTCGATGACTATGAACCGGGGGGACGCTGGCCGGTGATCGCGGAACGGTTTACGCACCTCCGCGATGCGATCGTGCCCCTGGTGCGGGCGTGCGGCGAGGCGTCCCGCCGCCCGACTGATGCGATCATGCGGCGTCATTTTCCGCTCCATGATCAACAGCGGTTTGTCCGCACCGTGGCGGAGCGGATCGGCTTTGACTTCCAACGCGGGCGACTCGACACCACCGACCACCCATTCTGCTCGACGCTCGGTCCCGACGATTGCCGCATCACAACCCGCTGGGACGAGGCGTATCTCCCGACGGCCCTCTTTGGTGTGTTGCACGAGGCGGGCCATGGTCTCTACGAACAGGGGCTCCCCCGCGAATGGTTCGGCCTACCGCCGGGTGAAGCGGCATCGCTTGGCATCCATGAGTCACAGTCGCGACTGTGGGAGAACCTCGTCGGTCGGTCACCCGAGTTTTGGGAGTGGTGCTTTCCGGTGGCCCGTGAGGCTTTTCCCGCTGCGTTGACCGATACCACTGCGGCCGACGTGCAGGCCGCGTTGCTCGTGGTCGAACCCTCGTTCATTCGCGTCGAGGCCGACGAGGTCACCTACAACCTGCACGTGATGCTGCGGTTTGATCTCGAGCGGGCCGTGGTCCATGGTGACCTGTCGGTGGCCGACCTGCCGGCTGCATGGAACGAGCGGTTTGAAAATGATTTTGGCCGCCGACCTCCTACCGACGCTGAGGGTGTGCTTCAGGACATCCATTGGAGCGCCGGGCTGATCGGGTATTTTCCCACTTACACGCTCGGCAATGTTTTCGCGGCACAGCTGATGGCGGCTGCCACGCGGGCCATCCCCAATCTCGGGCAGCAGATGGCGGCCGGGCAGTTGGGCGACCTGCTGGGCTGGCTGCGGAAAACAGTGCATGCGGCTGGAAGGATGCAGGAGTCCGAGCCACTCGTGGAGCGGGTCACGGGCGAGCCCGTGTCGGAGCGGTGGCTCGTGGAGAGCCTTACACGCCGCTATGGACCGGCTTACGGGCTCTCCTAAGCGGGCGGGAGTGGCCTCGCCCTTCGTCGTGGCACGCCACGGAATTCCGATGGTACGATAGTGACTTGGAAATATTCCTTTCGCGGAGATGGTGCGATGGCAGACGATAAAGACGAGGGAAGCCCTGACCCGTGGGCGGGACTCAAAGGTCCAGACGAGGGGGACGTGAACGATGCGTTTGCGTTTTCCTTCGATGAACTGAAGGCAGACACCGCTGCCGAGGATGTCGCTAAAATCAACGCTGAAGAGGCTGCTGTCGTCGAAGAAGTAGAAGCGATCGAAGAGCAGGTCATCGAAGGCGACCCGCCGATCCTTGAGGCGATAGGGGCTGACACAAGTGGCGAGAATGACGTCGAGGATGACATCGCCGGGTGGCTTGAGGAATCCTCACCAAAGGCAGAAGAATTTCAACCGAGTGGTGATCGGGATTCAGCGGCTTCTGAAGACGAACACCTGGAGGCTACCGAGGTCACGTTCGCAGATGCCTTTCAAGACCCAGATTCTTCTGCACCGCAGCGTGAAGGACTGAGCTTTGACGCACTTGAAGGCGATGGACCTGAGGACACTGCTGAAGACGATGAAGGCGAGGAGATCGTTGGGTTTCCCGTTCTTTCAGCAGCCACAGAGCGAGACGTTGAGGTCGAAGCTGAGGAAGCGACAGAGGCTTTTTCTTTTGAAGATGCGACCAACGACGAAGCGGATGTGAAGTTTGCTTTCGACGCTCGTGGCCGGGATTCTGGTGAAGCCGACGAGGCGTTTGTTGACCTCGAGAGTGATGACGGCGATCGTGAGCCAGCAGCGGTGCTTGCAATCGATGCCGCGACGGTCACGGCTGCCACGGCGACAACCAGCAAGCCGAAGGTGAAGAAAAAGTCGGGGGGAGGGGCGCTCGGGCCCATTCTTGGTGGGCTGATGTCGCTACCGATTGTATTCCTGGTCTTGCTGGGCATGCTCTGGGGAACAGGCCGTGATCCGATCGGCATGCGGTCGTGGCTACCCTCGTTCATGCTGCCGGCGAGGCAGGGGGCTGTGGCCGCCGCCACCGACCAGCCGCCTTCGCTCGATGATCTCGCCGCGATTGAAGCAACGGTGGCGCAGGAAGGCCCTCCAACTGATGAGCCTGACATGCGGGAACCGGACAATGGTTCGCCGCCACTCCCGGAGGTGTCGCCGGAACCGGTTGCATTGGTGAGCGACCCCTTGTCGCCTCCGATCGAGTCTCCGCCGATTGGCGACCCACTGCAGCCCGCGGCTCCCGCACTACCGGCTGATCTGATGCCGAATCCTGCGACGGCGGCGCTGCCAGTTCCGGCAGAACCAGCATCTCTTGATCTTTTGGGCATTGAGACCGCAGTCGATGCGGCGCTGGCAGCGATGGATCGAGTTGCCGATGCTTCCGACAGCTTGCCGGCAGACCGCCGCCGGGCGCTCGTCGCCTGGTACAAGGATTTGGCTCGGGTCGGAACGGAGCTCGCCATGCTCGAAACAGTTGCCGCCGACTCCGGTCGCCCTCTCGACGAGACCCCGGCCGCGATCGCCACGCTCTACGAGCGGCTCGGGAATGCCAACGACGTGGCCCCCGACCTGAAGCGGCTGTGCCGCAACTGGGTCGACTATGCGAAGCGGCCGGCCGATGGCGTGCTTCTGGTCGGCGTTCTCGACGCGGCCCGGCAGGTCGGTCCGTTTTGGTACTCGACGCTCTCCCTGGAGCAGGTCGATGGTACGATGCGGCCGCTCTCGCTGATTTCCCGCCGCGAGCCGCGGGCCAAGCCTGGTGAGCAGGTGGCCGTGGCTGGGGTGGTTTTTTCTGAAGACACGGTGTGGGCGGCGGATTGCGGACGGCTCGCCACCACATCCGCTGATGAGGAAGACCCATTCTGACTCGGCCCGTCGCTCATGCCGATGCCGGCGGAGGGCCGCTCATCGCTGAGCTCGCGGAAGCCTGTGCGGCTGGTCGCACGACGGCTGAACAGGTCTTAACGCGGCATGCGGCGCGGCACGAGGCCACGCATCGATCCCTCAATGCGCTGATTCAGCCGCGGCTCCCCGCGGCCTTCCGCGAAGCCGAGGCGGTAACGGCGGCCATCGCTCAGGGCGAGCTAGCCGGAGGCCTGGCTGGCGTGCCGGTGAGCGTGAAGGAATGTTTTCCCGTTCAGGGATTGGTCACCACGCTTGGCATTGCCGGGCGATGCACAACTGCCGATTCAGCCGACGCGGCGATCGTGACTCGTCTGCGGGCCGCGGGGGCGTTGATCATCGGCAAGGCCAACGTGCCGCAGGCGATGTTTCTCCACGAGACTGATAATCCCGTGTGGGGCCAGACCCGCCATCCGACGCATCCCGATCGCAACCCCGGCGGATCGAGTGGGGGCGATGCCGCCCTCGTGGCGGCGGGCGTCGTGCCGCTTGCGGTGGGCACCGACCTGGCCGGCAGCATCCGGCAGCCCGCCCATGCCTGCGGCATCGCCGGCATCATGCCGCGAGCGGCGACGTTCGGCGCCGCGGGCAGTTTTGACACGATGCCTCACCTCCAGTTGGTGCGGGCCCGGGCTGGCCTGCTAGCAGCGCGGGTGGCCGATCTCCGCAGCGGCCTGGCGGCGCTTGGTGGGCCGAGCGCTGCGGGTGCGGCCGATCTTCAGGGGCTCCGCATCGGCTGGTTTACCGACTGCGGCCCGCTCGATCCCGCGGCGGCGATCCGCCGCGGCGTGCGGGAGGCAGCTGCGAAGGCCACCACTGCCGGGGCGGTCGTGACCGAGATTCAGGGAACGCTCTGGGACGAGGCTGCCTGGCTTCATCTGGCGATTCTCTCGGCCGATGGAGGCCGCGATGTGCGGAGCCTCTTCGCAGGCTCACGGCCCGTGCCCGAGGTGGCCCGACTGTTGCGGCTGGCCGGCCTTCCCCGCTGGCTCCGCCCACCATTGGCGGCGATCGCCGCAGCAGCCGGCCGGCGGATCGAGGCGGAGGCCTTGCGGGCGACCGGGCCGCGGTCGGCGGCGGCGCTGCAAGAACTGGAGCAGGCGCGGGTGGAATTGCACCGCACGCTGACCGCTCTTTCAGCGTCGTTCGATGCGATCCTCTGCCCGGTGTCGGCCGTGCCGGCAATGCGGCATGGCACGGCGGGGCGGCTCGTGGTGGCTGCAGCCCCCTGTCTGGCAGCGAATCTGTTCGACCTGCCAGCGGGCGCGGTGCCCGTGACGACGGTGCGGGCAGACGAAGAAACAGGCCGGCCTCAGGCACGCGACCCGGTGGCCCGCCTCGCGGCCGAGACCGATCGCGAAAGCCGTGGCCTGCCGGTGGGCGTGCAGGTGGTCGGGTTGCACACGGAGCCCCACGCTGGCGAGCAGCTGGTGCTCGACGTGATGGCCGCCATCGAGCGGGCCTGAATATGGCCACTCAGCCCGCGCGGGCGCGGACGTCGGCGGCGGGAGGGTCGTCGGGCACGCGGAGCCGCAGCGTCGGAGCCGGCGGGGCTCGCCGCTCCTGGGCAAAGCCACGGGTGCCGCCGCTGAGAAATTCCCGAAGATGATTGACCGGCCCGCTCGAGAACTCGGCCTCGAGGGCTGTCAACACATCCTTCCACGGCAGGCCGCGGCGATAGATCGTGCGGTAGGCGGCCTTGAGCTCGGTGATCGCCTCCCCCGAATGGCCGCTCCGCTTGAGCCCCACGATATTGAGGCCGACCACACAGCCGGTCTGCCCATCGATCAACATATAGGGCGGAATGTCTTGCACCACGCGGGCATGGCCACCCACCATCGCCAGCCGGCCGATGCGGCAAAACTGATGTACCGCCACCGCCCCGGAGATGAAGGCCCGATCCTCGATCGTGACATGCCCCCCCACCAGCGCCCCATTGGCACAAATGCAGTTGTTGCCGACGACAACATCATGGCCGAAGTGGGCCGTGGCCATGATGTAGTTGTTGTCGCCGATCGTGGTGGCCGCCTCGGGCTTCAGGGCCCGGTGGATCGTGACATGCTCGCGGAACACATTGTGGTCACCAATGACAAGGCGGCCGATCTGCTCCGGCCGGGCAACATGCTGGTGCGTCCCGCCGATCACCGCATGCTCGGCAAACTCGTTGTGGCACCCGGCGGTGACCCCCGCCTTGATCACCGCCCCCGACGCCACCGTGCAATAGTCACCCAGTTCGGC
>JAQBZA010000161.1 GCA_027622795.1 Planctomycetota bacterium
TGCCCGCCGCAATGTTTTCGCCTCTGGAGCGGCCGAGTTGCCGCCACCCGGCGACCGACGTCCTCCCGAGATGGCTGCCAGACCTGTCCCGGCAAGGGCCATGCCGTCAGTCGAAAGGCCTTCCTCGAATGACGTCTCGCTGCCACCGTGATCGCGACCGTCAATCGACAGGCCGACTCGGGAAGAGATGCCAGTTGGGGATCGTCCGGGTGATGACCCGCGGACAAATGACGGAGCAGAAAGCCGCGTCATTGGTCCGCCACCACCAGTGTCACCGCTGCCGCCTGCTACCCCATCAGCCTTGCCGATAGTGGAACCAGCAGTGCTTCCCGGCGGCGCGACTACCGGCACGCCGGCAGCCATGCCGCCAAGTGCGGGGGAAATTCGTCCCGGGGAGCCCGGACTGGACCGGGCGGGGCCGTCGGTGACATCGCCAACCACGGAAGTCATTGCGCTACTTCCGGGAGCGCCGATCGACAGAGCCGCAGCAATCGCAATGCCTTCTCCGCCACCAGCCGGCGGTGTATCGACAAAGGCTTCTGCATCGACTGGCTGCCCCTGTGCGGAGCCGACAACGCTGGTACGGGAGCCAGTGGTGGCGCCGCCTCGTGACGCCGGAGACGGTACAGGGGCTCCGTTCATCACGGCAGGGTCAACTGGCCCGATGCTCTCGCCGAGCACTGCCACCGCTGGAGTGGCGGGAGCCAAACTCTCCGTTGCAGAGGCCATGTCGGATCGTGGCAGTGCCGCAGCCACTCGTGGCGGCGCCATCACCGCTGATGACACATCGGCATTGTCGGGTCGAGCCAGCGCACGTACTGACGGAGGTCTGTCGGTCGCGGCGGTTTCATCACTGCTGGCAACGGCAGATCGCCCGCTTGCGATCGTCGTCGAGGTTGCGTTGTCCGACCGTGCGGCCATTGTTGACCGTGTGCGCGCCTGGGGTTGAGGCGCAGCGGAGGTGATCGGCAACTGAGTGGTGGCCAGTGGGGCCGCCACGACGCTTGTTTGGGGCGGTTGCGGTGTGATCGAGATCTGTCGGGGAAGGATTTGTGCGTCGAGACGGGCTTCCTGCGGCGTCTGACGGCGAGCTAGTTTGGGGAGCGAGGTGGCTTTGGAAAGGACCGCCACCTCGTCGGGCATCCGCGGTGTCACAGACGTTTCTTGGTTTGATTGCCTCGCGCGGCTCGACCGACGTTGAGGTGCCACTGCCTTCGTAGCACTTGCGGTGTCGGCTGTCATAGCAAGCGTTGGTACACTGGTCTGGTCCTTGGATTCCGGGGTGACGGGACTCGTCCGCTGAGAACTGCTTGAAGAGGCCGGCTGCTCAGGAGTGGGTCGGGATTGTTCCGGGAGCCGTGCTTGGGGAGTGGGAACACTTGCCTGATCAGCGGACATGTGCTGCGATACCGTGCGTGACTGGGTGGGCGATCCCTGTCGTCCTGCTCGCCCCTTGGCAAGTGGAAGGTCGAGTGGGCGTTCATGTGCCGCGGGATTAGTTTCTGAGCGGGATACCTCGAGAGGAAAGTCGTGGTCCGGCTTCGGCTTGAAGATGTTGCGAGTCGTTGGGGATGAGTCGGGCGTGGGCAACGACAGAAGTGCAAGTCCGGTTCGGGTCAGGCCCGCAGCGACGAAGAGATGAAAGATGAGGCTCAAAACGGTTGCTGTTCGCAGGCCGAGCCAATCCCTGCGCCGCGGGCGGTGTGATTCTGGGGCGACCGTTGTCTTCACCATGGCTGAATCATCACTCTCATGGATGGCTCACTCGTCGCGGGCCGACTGCACCTGATAGTCCTCGATGCCAGCCTGGACGCAGGCATTCATGGCGCCGACAACGAATCTGTGGAGTGTGTTTTCATCGGCACGAACGATTACCTGTTGGCGCCCTGGGTTATCGGCGGCTGCCTGAATAAGGAGTGCGGAGAGTTCTTGGAGCGTTACGGGCCTGGCTCCGGCGTAATACGCTCCGTCACGGTCGATGTTGATGACGAATTCTCTCGGTTGAGTTGTCAGCGGCTTCGCAGCACTGGCTTTCGGCAGAACCACGTCGATGATCCTGTCGGCTTCTTCGAGTTTGCTGGCAACCAGAAAAAAGATCATCAGCAGAAAGACCACATCGATCATCGGTGTGAGTTCAAGGCCGCTGCCCAAGCGCCCCTTGTTGATCCGCACGCTCATGCCGTTTTCCCCACAGCAGGCTTTGAAGCCGTAGCCGGCGTGTCGCCCGCAAGCTGAGCGGGTGTTGCCCGGCCCTTATTTTCATACCGTTCAAGCTGCGGCAGAAGGCCGGCCACGATCGTGTCGACGCGACGAAAGCCGGCCAGGATTCGTCCTTCGAGAAAATGTGCGAGGATTGAGGCTGGAATCGCCACGCACAGGCCAGCGAACGTGGTGATCAAGGCGACGTAAATCCCCTGAGCGAGTTCAGTCGCCCTGTCGGCACCGGCGTCAAGGTTGGCCGTGGTGTAGAACGCCAGGATCATTCCCTGCACTGTGCCCAGCAGTCCGAGGAGCGGGGTGACCGAGACGGCGAGGCTGATCGGCCGGATGTTGGCGTAAAGTCGCGATGCCTCGCGTTCCTTTGCCGCCTCAACCGCATGTTCAATTTCAGGGAGTGGACGACCTATTTTTTCCAGCATCGATTTGATGACGGTGGTCAGAACTGACGGATGGAGAACACAGGTGCGATAGATTCGGCGGGGGTCAAATGGCCCTTCGGATGACAGGGATGCCAAAGCCGCCGCGAGAGGCCGTGGCACAAAGCGACTGCGGCGGAGCGCCCACGCCCGCTCGATGCCAAACGCGACGACGACTATCGACATCGCCACGATCGGCCACATCAGAAAGCCGCCGGCGAGGAAAAGTTCCCAGAGCGTTTGTGCGGTCTTCATGAGGGGCGCTTTCCGGAGCCGGGGGGAGGGGGGCCGAGCGCGTCAAGCCGTTTTCGAGCAGCCGGAGTCTGCGCGGAATCGGGATAGCGCTCAACAAGTTCGGCGTAGAGTCGTGTTGCCTGCTCACGCTCGCCGAGCGCCTCGAAGCAGCGTGCCGCCTCATAAGTCGCTTGAGCCTGCCAGGCATGGAAGGCCGGCGGAGCCTGCTGTTCGCCAAACCCGTAGGCCACTTTGAAAAAGGCTTTCACAGCATCCTTGTGGTTGCCCTGCTCAAAGAGCACTTCTCCTTCCATGAGCCGCGCGCGGGCGGCGATTTCAGTGCGTCCTCCATCGGCAAGGCGTCGAAAAGCGGCGAGAGCCTCGTCGAGTTGGCCCATGTTCTGACGGGCCCATGCCGCGGCGTAGCGAGCCTGCGGTGTGTACGGCGATGTGGGCTGTGACCGTTCGAGTTGTTCTGCGAGTGCGAGGCTCTTGGGCCAATCTTGCTGTTGGGCCGCGCATTCTCCCGCCCGAATCAAGGCGAGGCCGCGGAGATCATCGGACGACAGTTTTGTCGGATCGGCGAGAGCTGCGGTGAGCTGCTCGAGCGCTGCCCGATGATCTCCCATCTGGAAGAGAGACTCTCCGAGCATCGCCTGCGCGTCTGCGGCGAGGACGCCGGATGGGTGGTATGCGATCTGCTCCTTGAAGGCGGTGACCGCAGCGGCATGATCGCTTTTCATGGCGCAGGCCCAGCCCAGCTTGTGCCGCGTCTGTTCAAGAAGTTGGTCTGCTCCAGCGGTGTCTTGAACAGCTTTGATTGCGTTCTTGTAGGCCGCGGCTGCGTCGTCCCAGGCAGCGGCTTCGAATCGCGCCTCTCCGATCTCAAACCACGCATCAGCGGCGCGACTGGTGGTGGGATACCGGGAGACCACCATGCGGAAGGTTTCCTCGGCCTCGGCTCGTTGACCGTCGAGGAGTTGGGCCACGCCCATCTCAAAGGTGACCCGGTCAGCCGCTGCAAAGGAGGGTTGCTCATCAAGAATGCGACGAAACGTCTTCACAGCGTCGGCGTATCGTTTGGTTCCGATAAGGCATAGGCCACCGAGCATTCGCGCCTCAGCCGCCGCGGTTGGATCATTCACCGGTTGCCCACGTGACTTGAGATACTGGGTGGCGTCGGCGAGCCCACCGTCGAAGTCGCCACTTCGATACCGGGCATCACCACGCGCCAACAATGCCGCCTCCATGGCACGTGACTCGGGGTGAGAATCGATCAGAAGGGTCCAGGCGGAGATCGCCTCGGCGAGTCGCCCATTCGCCTCATGGCACCAGCCGATTGCGGGCAGTGCCCACGGTGCCCGCGCCCCCGATGGCTTTGCGGAGATCGACGAGTCGTAGGCTTTGATTGCCGAATCATACTGTTTGGCATCCTGCCGCAACTGCCCGAGGCGATACCAGGCGACGTCGATAAAACGGCTCTGCGGAAATGCCTTGATCAGCGACTCGGCGAGTGAAAGAGCTCCCTGAGGGTCTCCCGATTCTTGACGGGCCCGAATGCCGAGCAGCAGGGCCTCGTCGCGACGAGACCACGAGGCGTGCTGCCGATCAATCGCCGCGAGCAGCGGGAGTGCGGCTGCGGATTTCTCCAATTCGACGAGCGACGTGGCATCGAGGAACAGGCCCTCAGCTGCCAGATCATCGCGGAGTGCCGGCCTTGCAACGCTGAGTCGATCATGGACCTGCTGCCACTGCCGTGCGGCTGACAGTGCGACGGCTTCACGAATCTGCCAGGTACCAAGTTGCGGCGCCTGCGAATGTCCTGCGATCAGTTCACGGTAGGCTGCCGCTGCCGCCGGATAGTCACCCTGTGCGAGGAGAGCCTCGGCACGGATCGCCTTCACGTCGAGCAACCGTTGGCCACTCGTTGCGGCCGCAGGGTTGCCCAAGAACGACTCCGCCGTGGCCAGGGCCTCGCCCGGTTTTCCCTGATCCAGCAATGCCAGTGCCGTCATGGCGAGCGCTGCCAGTGCCACGCTTTCGTTGGCAGGATATTTTTTGGCGACCTCGGCATAGGCTGCTGCAGCCTCATCACGGCGCTCACGGATTTCCCAGAGCGCGTCAGCCCGTGCGAGTTCCAACTTGGCAAGTCGCCCGGCGTCGGGAACGGACTGGGCCGAGAGTTCGGCAATTTTCTTGGTCGCGATCTCAAGTGCCCGTTCTGGCGATTTGGCATCGAGTTCCAGCAGGATGAGGCTCTGGGCCGCATCGGCACCACTGTTGCCATCCGCCGCCAGCGCCTGCTGGAGAAGGGGGCGGGCCTTGTCGGGCATGCCCGCTTCGATGTAGGCACGGCCGGCGGATACGACAGCTCCGAGGGCGTCGGGAGTCCCCTGTTGCCGGCTCGCGAGAGCGAGATATGCCTCGGCGGCCTCGGGCCACCGCTTCTGTTTCCAACGCGTGGCGCCAAGTCGTTCGAGCGCCTCAGTGCTACGGCGGCCATCGGCTGTAGCCAACGGCTTGAGGACTCGCTCGACCTCGTCCATATCGTTCAAGGCGATGGCCACATCGGCTCTCCAGATGGCGACATCATCAGCGAGCGGATGCTGTGGAAAAGATTTCCCGAATCGTCGGAGTGTGGCAAGGGCTTCCGCGTGACGTTTTACTTCAGCCTGACCAACGCCGAGCGCGTACAAAACTTCCGGAAGCCGCCGTGAAGAGGGGTATTGCCGAACAAAATCCGACCAAACGTCGAGGGCCGGATCCCGCTTGCCTTCCTGCCACAGGGATTCTCCGAGATAGAACGTCGCCTCATCCCGTTGAGAGCCTTCTTTGTCACGTGAGAGGTAGTCCTGCAAGGCCGAAGTAGCCGCCTGGTAAGCCTGTGGGGAAGGCTCACGCTGTGCCGCCTGAAAACTGCCACGGGCCAACTCCCAACGCGATGCCGCCTGAGTTTCAGGATCGGCTGTTGATCCAAGCACGTCACGAAACGTCTTGGCGGCAGCTTGCCAGTCCCCCGTTTTTGCCTGACAAACACCGAGGTAATACCGTCCCTTGAGCGAGAGTGGGTCGGTTGGATGGTTGGCAATCAGTGCCGCCCACTCTTCAGCCGCCAATTCCCATGCTTCGCGATTCTGTAACGCAGCAGCTGCTGTATAGGCCGCACGGGCCGCGTCGCTCGACGGGGGGTCTGCGGCCATCGCCCGCGATGGCGTGGTGATACACCCAGCGAAAAACAATGCCGCCAGCCAGACCCGTCGCAGGATCACTGTGGATGAAACCATGTCGGCTGTTCCCTTGACGAAGACGATCAAAGCGGGCCGGAGAGAGCCCGCGACCTCCACCTCACCTCCGGACTTGTCAACTGAGTATACGACCGTCGGGATGCCGACGCACCCCCGTGGCCAGCTTCGCAAGTTCGATCACGGTCACGGGAATCAACGCCAGGAGCATCACGGTGATCCAGTCGCGGCCAAGATCGCTTCCCACCTCGAAGACAGGCTGGGCGAAGGGCAGCATCACCACGGTCAGTTGCAGCAGCGCCGACAAGACGATCGCACCCAGCAGCCAGGGGTTGCTGAAGAACCCCTGGGACAATGCCGTCACTCGGTCGCTCCGACAGCCGATCGCAAAGAAGAGTTGAGCGAAGGCTGCCACACAAAATGTAAACGTACGGGCGTGGGGCATGTTTGCCGGATCGCCTCGGTAGCTCGTCCAGAAGGCATAGAGGCACACGGCCGCCACCAGCGTGCCATGAAAGAGGATCATGAGTCCGCGACGCCATGTGATCACCGGCTCCTTCGGCGGGCGGGGAGCGCGGTTCATGATGTTGGGCTCCGGCGGCTCGAGCCCGAGGGCCAGCGCCGGCAGGCCGTCGGTGACAAGGTTGAGCCAGAGGATCTGGATTGGCGCCAGGGGCGGAGGCCAGCCGGCCAAAGCCGCCACCAGCATCAGCAGCACCTCGCCCGCATTGCAGGAGAGGAGGTAGTGGATGAACTTTTGGATGTTGTCGTAGATGCCACGGCCCTCTTCGACCGCGTTCACGATCGAGGCAAAGTTGTCGTCGGTGAGCACCATGTCTGATGCCTCTTTTGTGACGTCGGTGCCGGTGATGCCCATCGCGATCCCAATATCGGCCGCCTTCACCGCCGGCGCGTCGTTGACGCCGTCGCCGGTCATTCCCACCACCTCGCCGCGGGCCTGCCAGGCCTGCACCACCCGCAGCTTGTGGGCTGCCGAGACACGGGCATAGACGCTGATCGTCTCGATATCCTGAGCCAGGTCTTCATCGGAGCGGGTGTCGAGGTCGGCGCCCGTGGCGGCCCGGCCCGTGCCGTCGGCCATGCCGAGCTCGCGGGCGATCGCCAAAGCCGTCGCCGGATGGTCGCCCGTG
>JAQBZA010000162.1 GCA_027622795.1 Planctomycetota bacterium
CGTCGTGATCTGGCTCGACATCCCGGGCCGATCTGTCCTCGCTGCGGAGCAACGACCTGCAGAGATTCCGGGGCTGCTGGCGCGGGGCACCGCGGTCGTTGCCGCCGACCTGTTTCACGCTCGGGAGGCGGCCCGTGTGGGAGCATCGCCGCCACGGCAACGGACCGTCGACACTCCCCGCGAGTTCGCCGGCTACACATTCGGCTACAACGATCCGGCCTTCTCGCGAAGCGTCCACGACATCCTCACGATCCTCTCCTTTCTGCGGAATACGGAAGTGCCAGGCCACCCGAAGCCGGCACGGGTTCTGCTGGCTGCTTTCGGAGACGCAGCTCCACTTGCGCTCGCAGCCCGGACGGTGGCCGGGGGTGGGATCGATCGATCCGTTGTCGACACGCAGGGGTTCCGGTTTGCACATCTCGATGACTGGCGGCATCCGCTCTTCCTTCCCGGTGCGGTCCGCTATCTTGACGTGCCCGGATTGGTGGCCGCCGGAACATCAAAACTCCGACTGCGGGGCGAGACCACCGAAACACTCCTGCCAATCAGCCGCGATGAATTGGCAGGCGGGTCGGTCGGTCTCGACGGGGCGGCCGAGGGTCGCGAACCCCTCGTCAGGTGGCTGGTCGAGACGCGGTAGATCGGCGACGGCCTGCCAGCCAGCAGGCCCCTATAAGCAGCGTCGGCACGGCGAGACAGGCAACTCCGATTCCCAAAATCACAGCGGTGGCCGGCAACGCATCAAACCGTCCGCGACCGGCAAGTGTCTGCCCCAGCGCATACAGCAGCACGAGCCCGGTGCCGACGATCGCCGACGCCATGAACTGTCTCCGGCGTTCCTCAGTAATCCCCGCCCGTCTGCCGGCCCACGCAAGCATGGGAAGCCACTGGATGGCGTGAATCACCGCACCGTGCGGAAACTTCGGCCCACCCGCCCGCCCAAACTGATCGGGCTCGAGCCCCTGCTCGAGGCGATATTCACCGTTGACGCTGACCCAGATGCCAAGCAGACAGGAGACCACCAGAAACACAAGACCCGCCCGGATCGCCATCAGCATGTCCTCTGACGCAGCCAACCGGTGTCGACAGCCCCGCACCATGAGATCGGCCGAGACGAGCGTCACCCACAGGATGAGCACCCCCATCGCATCGTAGAGCACGGAGTCGAGCAGCGTCGCGCGATTGAAGTGGCTCGCCACGCCCCGCCACCGTTGCAGATCGATGAGACCCACTTCGATCACCAGGGCGATCGTGGTGATCCACGAGAGTGCTCCATCCCACCGACGAGCCGGCAGCTTTGACCAGACCCAGCCCATCGAAAGAGCCGTCAGCCCGCCGGAGATCCCGAAGAGAATCGGTTTCCGCCATGTCACGGGCCCCTCCCATGGTCCTCCGAGCATCGCCCACACGGCTCCATGGGCAACGCCACTGGCGAGAAGAAGCAGGCCACTGGCAGCCAGGGGCCAAGCCCGGCCGTCCTGCCACCAGTGCGGCGAATCGGTCGAAAAATTTTTTGCAAACATGCTGTCTCCAAGTCTATCCACTTTGGTGAGCGATGGGGTTGGTGCTTGCGGAACAGTCTCTGCTCGTCCTATTCTCCTTATCACCGTGAATCGTCAGGAATTTCTCCACACTCTGCTTGCCACTTCGCTCGCTGCCTGCGTTCGCAGTTCCGGCCGTCCGCCACGGCTGCTGCTGCGGTCCTCGTGGCAGACGGTCAACATCGGTGACATCGCCCACACCCCGGGTGTGCTGGCCCTGCTCGAGAAACATCTCCCCGAAGTCGAGGTGCGACTGTGGCCGAGCAAACTCGACAATGGTGTGGCCGAAATGCTGCTGGCCCGGTTCCCGAAGCTCCGCCTTGTCAGAGGCGCTGGCGCCTTGCAGGAGGCCTTTGCCGAGTGTGATTTTTTGCTGCATGGGTCCGGTCCTTCGCTTGTGGCCGAGAAAGATGTTGTCCGGTGGAGTCGCCTGACCGGCAAACCGTTCGGCATCTACGGCATCACCTTTTCGCTTCGGGGATCCACCGCCACAGTGCCGGCAGCGGACGATTCCATCGCGACCACCATCGGAGTGTTGAGCACCGCCGCTTTTGTGTACTTCCGTGATTCGGCGTCGCTCGCGCTGGCCACACAACGAGGGGCGACCTGTCCGCGCATGGCATTCGGACCGGACGCCGCATTTGCCACCGACCTGCGGGATGAACCGCGCGCGACGGCCTTCCTGAAGGCGAATGGTCTGAATGAGGGACAGTTCCTCTGTTGTATTCCGCGCTTGCGGTACACGCCGTATTGGACCATTCACAACGACCGGCCGCTCGATCCGGAAAAGCACGCCCGCAACGAGGCCCTGAAGGAGCACGATCACGCGCCTCACCGTCAGGCCATCATCGACGTGGTGCGTGAGACGAACCTCAAGGTCCTGATTTGTCCCGAGGACCAAACACAGATGGCCATCGGAAGGGAACTGCTCTACGACCCACTGCCGGCCGATGTGAAGCAGCGGGTCGTCTGGCGGCCCCACTACTGGCTCACCGGTGAAGCCCTTTCTATTTATGTCCGCAGCGTGGGACTGTTTGGCAACGAAATGCACTCACCCATCATGGGCATCGGCAATGGTGTTCCGGCAATCGTGTGCCGTTGGGCCGAGCAGACGACAAAGGGACTGATGTGGCGGGATATCGGACTCGGCGACTGGCTCTTCGACTTCGACTGCGAGGAGGAGGTGAAAAAGCTCGTCCCCGCCGTGCTGGCAATCGCGCGGGATCCGGCCGCGGCGAAAGCGAAGGCCAACCGGGCGCGGGCGTTCGTGATGCAGTCATTCGCCACGAGCATGGCGGTGGTACGGCAAAATCTGGATTTCACCGCCACCCGGAAACCGTGACCACGTCAGGCCGGCGCCTGCCCCCGGTTGCGAAAGCCTCGTCAACAACCCTATTCTCGCACCATGAACACACGGGTATTCGGACGGACCGGCTGGCAGGTTTCTGAGATCGGCTTCGGTGCCTGGGGCATTGGTGGCGGCCAGTGGGGCGGCGCCGACGAGGCCGAATCGATGGCCACACTCCATGCGGCGCTCGACTCGGGAATCACGTTTTTCGACACGGCAGATGTGTACGGTGACGGGCTCTCCGAGCGGCTGATCGGTCGCCTCCGCCGCGAACGGCGGGAGCCGTTTGTGATCGCCACGAAGGCCGGCCGTCGACTCTCACCGCACACGGCCGATGGCTACACCGCCGCCAATCTCACCGCCTTCATCGACCGGAGCCTCGCTAACCTCGGCGTCGAGCGGCTTGATCTTGTGCAACTCCATTGCCCACCCACCGACGTCTACTACCGGCCCGAAGTCTTTGCGACGCTCGACGATCTCGTTGCGGCCGGAAAGATCCGCTTCTATGGCGTGAGCGTTGAAAAAGTGGAGGAGGCCCTCAAGGCGATCGACTTTCCCGGTGTGCAGTCGGTCCAGATCATCTTCAATCCCTTCCGGCTACGGCCGGCTGAGCTCTTTTTCCAGGAGGCGATTCGGCGGAAGGTGGCGGTGATTGCACGGGTGCCACTGGCCAGCGGCATGCTCTCAGGCCGCTACGCGTCATCGACAACGTTTCCTCCCGATGACCATCGCGCCTTCAACCGCGACGGGGCGCTGTTCGACCGGGGTGAGACGTTTTCCGGCGTCGACTACGAGACCGGGCTGGCCGCCGTGGAACAGTTGCGGCCTCTCGTGTCGCCCGGGGCCACGCTCGCCCAGTTCGCCCTCCGCTGGATTCTTTCCTTTGACGCGGTGACCACCGTGATTCCCGGAGCCCGCCGGCCGGACCAGATCGAAGAAAATGCCCGCGCCGCCGCACTGCCACCGCTCACCCCCGACACCCTCCAGGCAGTCGCCGCCATCTACGACCAGACTATTCGCCAGCTCGTTCACCACCGCTGGTGAACAACGTTTGCCATATTTCTCAGGAGGCCGTCATGTCATTTCGTCTGTGGCTCATCGGTTTACTCATGGGCACGGCATCGTTCGCCGTCGCCCACGACGTGACATTCACCAAACGGACCCTCACTGAGAGGTTTGTGGCCGAGGGCTGCGCCGTCGCAGACTTCGACCGTGATGGCCATGCCGATATTACGGCCGGCAACGGCATCTGGTTTGGCCCCGACTTCGTCACCCGGATCGACTTCACGCCTCCCGCCGACAATGCCGCCGGCCCAACCAAGACGCCCTACGATCCGGCCCGGGGATATTCCGACTACTTTCTCGCCTTCGCCCATGACTTCTCCGGTGATGGCTGGCCCGATATTCTCGTGTACGGCCTGCCTGGTGAACCGGCGCATGTCTTCGTCAATCCCCACGTTCGTGAGCAACAGCGTGATGCGGGTCACTGGGCGAAGCACGCCGTGTTTGATGTAGCGGATGGCGAGTCACCGGGCCTCATTGATATGAATGGCGACGGCAAGCCCGAACTTTTCGTGCACTCCAGCGAAAAGAACATGCAAGGAGGCCAACTCGGCTTTGCCGAAATCGACTGGAACGCGCCACTCGCCAAGGCCCGCTTTCACCCGATCACGCCACGATCACCCGAGAATGACAAAAAATATTTTCGCTACACGCACGGCTCGGGGGCGGGGGATGTTAATGGCGACGGCCGGACCGATATCATCACAAAAGACGGCTGGTTTGCGCAGCCAGCCACCGCGGCCCCCGGCACACTCTGGTCGTTCCATCCAGGTCCTTTCGGGCGACCGGGAGGGCGGGGTGGCGCGCAGATGCACGTTCGCGATGTCAACGGTGACGGTCGCCACGACGTGATTACCAGCCTCGACGCCCACGGCTACGGCCTGGCCTGGTTTGAGCAGCAACCCGACGGCCGTTTTATCGAGCGGGTGATCCTCGATCCGCAACCCGGTGAGAACCCGGTCGGTGTATCCTTCAGCCAGCTCCACGCCGTGGCGATGGCCGACATCGATGGCGACGGCCTGGACGACATCGTCACCGGCAAGCGGCGGTGGGCCCACGGAATCAAGGGTGACGTCGAACCCAACGCACCGCCGGTGCTTTACTGGTTTCGTCTGCAGCGGGACGATCAGGGCGGGGCGACGTTTATGCCCCATCTCGTCGACGATGACAGCGGCGTTGGCACACAGGTGACCGTGGCCGATCTCAACGCTGACGGCCGGCCCGACATTATCGTCGCCAACAAGCGGGGCGTGTTCGCCTTCACGCAGCAGTAACTCAACGGACATGTGACCCTCCATGGCCCGCCTGCGTTGTTCGTAACCCATGCCCGCGCTCCCTGCCGCCTGCGACGTTCTCATCATCGGCGGCGGGGCTGCCGGCCTGTTTGCCGCGACCTGGGCTGGTCGCGCCACCCATCCAGACGGCCAGCCGTCTTCGATCGTGGTGGTCGACGGGGCGAAAAAACTTGGGGCCAAGATCCTGGTGGCCGGTGGCGGCCGCTGCAATGTCACCCACTGGCGAGTGAGTGAGGCCGACTTCGCAGGCAGCACGCCTCCCGCCATCCGGAAGGTGCTGCGACGGTTCACCGCCGATGACACGGTCGCCTTCTTCCGCGCCGCCGGCGTTGAATGCAAACGTGAAGAGACCGGCAAGCTCTTTCCCGTCACCGACTCCGCCCGCACCATTCTCGACGCGCTCCTGCAGGAAGCGGAGGCCGCCGGGGTGGTACTCGTACATCCAGCCCGCGTCGAGATGGTGAATCGCATCAACGACTTCTTTCAGGCGACCACGTCGGCCGGCCCGATCACCGCCCGCCGCGTGATCCTCTGCACAGGCGGCAAATCGCTTCCCAAGTCGGGCAGCGACGGTGGCGGCTACGCACTCGCCCAGAGTCTCGGCCACTCGCTCACCGCGCCGATCGTGCCGGCGCTCGTGCCGCTGTTGCTCCCCACAGGCCACTGGATCACGACGCTTTCCGGCCTCACGCTGCCGACCGAAGTGAGCCTGCTGGCAGCCTCCGGCAGGCGGCTGGCCTCCTTCACCGGAAGCACGCTCTGCACCCACGTGGGCCTGTCGGGCCCGACCATTCTCGACATCAGCCGCCACTGGCTGATCACCAAGGCGGCCGACCCGACCGTGCGGCTCACGCTCAACTGGCTACCCGGCCGCTCCGCCGAAGAGGTTGATCGTTTGCTCGTTGCCACACAGGGCCGCGGTCCGCTCCCGTTCCTTCGTGAGCATCTCCCTGATCGGCTCGCCAAGCTGCTCTGCGAGCAGGCCGGCGCACCGACGGCGGGCGACCTCCCCCGCGAGCCGCGAAAAAAACTCGTGCAGCTGCTTGTGGCAACCGCCTTGGAGATCACGGGCGACCGCGGGTTTACGGCCGCCGAGGCGACGGCCGGCGGCGTGCCGCTCTCGGAAGTGAAACTCGACACGATGGAGAGCCGGATCTGCCCCGGGCTTTTCTTCGCTGGCGAAGTGCTCGACGTCGACGGCCGCATCGGCGGCTTCAACTTCCAATGGGCCTGGTCAAGCGGCTTCATCGCCGGCCACGGGGTTACAGCACGTTCTAGCTCGCTGGAGCGACAGTCTGACAACCCAAATGGGTAGGCTTGGGGGTCGGCGAACGCTCGACGAGCCTTGGGCGTATCCTCGCCCGGCGAGGAGACTTTTGCCGCCCCCAAGCCGGCAATACATCTATGGGGAGGCGCTCTAGGCGACGATTCCTTTCACCACATGCCCGTGCACATCGGTGAGCCGGAACTGGCGGCCCTGATAGCGGTAGGTGAGCCTGGTGTGGTCGATGCCCACCAGGTGCATGATCGTGGCCTGCATGTCGTGGATGTGCACCGGGTCGGCCGTGATGTTCCAGGCATAGTCGTCGGTTGATCCATGCACATGGCCCGCCTTCACGCCGCCGCCTGCCAAGAAAAATGAGTAGGCTCTGCCAAAGTGGTCACGGCCCTTGGGATTGGCCGGGTCTCCCTGCCCAAACGGTGTCCGCCCAAACTCACCTCCCCAGACGACGAGCGTGTCGGTCAGCAGCCCCCGCTCCTTGAGGTCCTGCATGAGCGCTGCCGTCGGGGCATCGGTGTCCCGACACTGCTCCTCGAGTTGCGTAAACAAATTGCCGTGCTGATCCCACCCGGCATGCATCAACTGCACAAACCGTGTGCCACGCTCAAGGAGCCGGCGGGCGATCAGGCAGTTGTAGGCGAAGCTCCCCTTGGTGCGCACATCGGGGCCGTAACGATCGAGTACATGCTGGGGCTCATCAGTGAAGTCGACCAACTCGGGCACGCTTGCCT
>JAQBZA010000163.1 GCA_027622795.1 Planctomycetota bacterium
GAGTCGGGCGGCGATCCCAATCAGATCGCCCTCGATCTCTATGGCTTGCCCGGCCGCAAGGTCGACGGCAACAACTCGATCGGCCGCCAGTTTTCGATCGGCCTCGTGGGCGGGGGCACCGACTGGCATGCGGCGGCCGAGGCGGAGCGGGAAAAGATCTGGGAGGCCCACAAGCAGTACACGCTCGAGTTCATCCACTTTCTCACCCACGATCCCGCCGTTCCGAAACCAATCCGCGAGAAGTACGCAGCGCTCGGCCTGTGTCGGGATGAGTTTGCCGGCTCCGCCCATTTTCCGCCGGCGCTCTACGTCCGTGAATCACGGCGGCTGCGGGGTCTGTATGTCATCAGTCAGAAGGACATTATGCACGAGCCCCAGAAAGATGATCCGATCGCGATCTCATCCTTCCCGATCGACTCCCACGACTGCCGGAGAGTGGCGGTGGAGGGCGGGGGCGTGGTCGACGAGGGCACGATCTTCCCGGTGCGAAAGGGACGAGGCCAAGGCTATGCCTACCATGTTCCCTACCGAGCCGTGCTGCCCAAGCCGGCCCAGTGCGACAACTTGCTTGTGCCAGTCGCGCTCTCCTGCACGCACGTCGGCATGTCGTCGCTGCGGATCGAAGGTGCCTGGATGGTAATCGGCCAAGGAGCCGGGGTCGCCGCGGCACTGGCGGCCAAGGAGAACGTGGCCGTGCACGATGTCAACTACCCGCGCCTCCGGGACCGCCTCCTGGCACAGGGGGCGGTTCTCGACCTGCCGGTCGCCGGCGAATAGGGATCACTGGGCGGCTGGTCGTCCGGAGCTAGCCGTTCCGGGAACCGCCCGGCGGCAGTGCTTCCTGGCCCCGCCTTGAGGGCTCGACGCCGGGCACTACCCGGCCGCCGGCTTTGGTCGACTAGCCGGCTGCATTGGTCATCGCGTTTACCACCCACGCCGCCTTTGAAGTGGCAATCTCCGCAGGACTGCTTGAGCGGGTCAAGGCTACAGTCTCCCCTCCACCAGCACCTTCCTGATCGGCGTGCCGCCGCCGCCGATCTTGAACGGCCGGCCGTTGGGCGCCGAGAACTCTTGCTCGTGCGGCAGGCCCGCCGCCACGGCGATCGTCGTGTTGAAGTCGGCCACCGTCACGGCGTCGTCGTCGGGATGGAAGCCTCGCTCGTCACTCGATCCGTGGACCACGCCCCCCTGGATGCCGGCCCCGGCCAGGACGCAGGAGAAGACGGCCGGGTGGTGGTCGCGGCCGGCGTTTTGATTGATCTTTGGCGTGCGACCAAACTCGGTCGCCAAGACGACGAGCGTGTTGGCAAGCAGCCCGCTGGCAGCCAGATCGTCGAGCAGCGCCGCCATGGCGGTATCGAGCGTGCCGACATGCTCGGGCAGGTCCTCGAAGATGTCCTGGTGCATGTCCCACTTGTTGAACTCCACTTCGACGCACCGCACGCCTGACTCCACCAACCGCCGCGCGAGCAGGCAGCCCTGGCCGAACGTGGTCTCGCCATACCGGCCGCGAACCGCCTCCGGCTCCTTCGAGATATCGAAGGCTTGGAGGTCGACGCTGCCCAGCAGCCGCGTCGCATCCTTGTACATCTGATCGTAGGCGGCAATCTGCGGGCCGGCGTAGCGCTGTCGGAAGTCGCGATCGATTCGATCGGCCAGCGACAGCCGCCGTTGAAACTGCCGCTCGGAGAGATAGGCGGGGAGACGGGTGTTTTCCAGGCCCAGCTTCGGGTCGGCGATCGGCACGGGCGTGAGCGAGGCGTCGAGAAACCCCGCCCCGGGATGCTCATTCCCGTTGCCGACGAGCACGTATCCCGGCAGGTCGCGGCTCTGCTTTCCCTTCACGTGGAGCGTCCACGACCCCATCGACGGATGCACGATGCTGTTGAGCTGCGTGTAGCTCGTCCGCATGAGATAGGTGCCCTGCTCATGGGCGCCGGTCTCGGTGGTCATGCCGCGGAGCACCGCCAGGCGGTCGGCCATGCCGGCCAGCTTGGGGAGATGCTCCCCGAAGAGCACTCCCGGCGTCTTCGTCTGGATCGCCTTCGTCTCCCCCTGTTCCTCACGGCCCGGCTTGGGGTCGAACGTGTCGAGGTGGCTCATCGCCCCCCGCATCATGAGGAAGATCACGCTCACGTCGCCGGTTTTCGGGGCCGTGGCCGCCTGCGCGCTGGCGAGCGGATCGGCGAGCGCGTCGACCACGGTCACGCCCAACGCGGCCCGGGCCATCCGGCCGATCATCAGGCGGCGGGAGATCGGATTGTCATGTGCGGCGTGCTCGAACATGGCGTGGTCCTCGTTTGCAACCTCGTTCCCGGCCTGTTACTGAATGAAGATGAACTCGCGGGTGTTGAGCAGGGCCCAGACCACATTGCCGAGGCCGGCTGCCGGCGTCTCGGCCGTCAGCACCTCCTCGTGGGCGAGCCGCCGATCCTCCACCGATGGCGGGTGCGTCAGCACCGACAGGAAGATCACGTCGACCGCCTCCCGCGGCAAGTGCGCGGACACATTGTCGGAGATCACCGAACCCTTTTCGAGCATGCTGTGGGTGATCGGCCCGTTGAACATCGCGAGGATCTGCGGCACCGTGGCCACCGTCCGAGAGCCCTCGATCGCCTCCCGATCGCTCTGGCCGAACTGCCGCAGAAAGTGCCCCAGCGGCAGGGGGGCTGGCAGTTCGCTGGCTCGCACGAGCAGCTGGCCGCGGTAGCCCACCGTCTGCTGCAGCTGCCGCATCCGCCGCGACGGGGCATAGTCGGCGAGAAAGGCCTCAAACTGGTCGTAGGCTGCGTCAAACGTGATCTTGTCCACGTCGATGCTGGCTGCTTCGGCAATGTCAGCCGCGGTCGGTCGCTGTGCCGCCCATTGGTTCCGGGCGACGAGCGTGAGGATCGAGTCCCAGAGCTGCTCCGCGGTCATCCGGCGGAGCGCGGGGCCGGTGAATCGGAAGGGCGTGCCGGAGGCGGGGTCATGCACGACGGCCCGCCGCTGGTAGGTGTCGGTGGAGACGAGGATTCGCACGAACTCCCGCAGGTCGAAGTCGAGCCGCAGCATCTCGTCGGTGAGGTGCTCGAGCAGCTCCGGATGGCTCGGTGGGTTGCCTGGCTGAAAATCATCGACCGGCTCGACCAGGCCTACGCCCATCACCTTTTTCCACATCCGGTTGGCGATCGTGCGGGCAAACTGCCGATTGTCGGGGGCGGTCAGCCAACTGGCGAACTGTTCACGACGATCCGCGTCGCGGGCCGCCGAGGGCACCTCGCCCCAGAGCACGTGCGGGCTCACCACCGACAGTGGCTCGGCATCCTTGTATTGATAATCGTGCGGCAGCTTCAACGGCCGTTCATGAAAACTCACCGCCGTCGTGTTGGCCTGGACGAACCGCGCGAACGCGATCGGTTTGCGGAGTTGCTGCCTGGCCTCCATGAGCAGGTTTCTCTCGCCGTCGCCGGGACGCACTTTCCCGACGGCGTTCACCCGGCCCGACGAGTTGGCCCGCATCCGCGTGCCCGAGAGAAACGCCGCCAGCTCGTAAAACTGGTGCTGCGTCCAGTCGTCGAAGGGATGGTCGTGGCACTGCGCGCATCCGATCTGGGTGCCGAGGAAGACCCGCACCGTGTTATCGACATAGGGCAGCGGCATCCCCTCGTCGCGGAGCTGAAATCCCACGGCCGGGTTTTCCCAAAGCCCTCCGTCGGCCGCGAGCATCGCGTGCACCCACGTGTCGTAGGGCAGGTTGGTGGCGATCGCGTGTTTCACATACCAGAGGTAGGGCTCGAAGATCAGCTTCTTTTGCGGTCGCTCCTGCAGTCGGAGGACATCGGCCCAATAGTTGTAGAAGTGGCTGACGTAATCGGGGCTCTCAAGAAGATCATCAATGAGATCGGCCCGCCTGGTTCTCACCTTCGAGGCGAGAAACCGCCGCGCCTCGTCGTAGCTCGGGATTCGGCCGCCGAGTTCGAGATAGATTCGCCGCAGAAACTGGGCATCGTGGAGCCGCGGAGATGCCTTCACGCCACGCTCCTGCCAGGAGGCAGCCAGGAGACGATCGATCTCGGCTGCCGCCCGCTGCACGGCCGGTCGCGAGCCGCGGTCAAGCGGGGCAACCGCCATGATCGTGGCCGGCGGAGCGGTGGTGACCGCCTCCGGCAGACCGGTCCCCTGCCGTTGCTGCTGTCGCTGCCGCCTGAGCTGCTTGGCGGTAAGGGGTTCGGCCGCCTGGCAGGGCACCAAGACGGTGGCTGCCACGCCGAGCGTGGCAGCCACCGCAGCCCAGGTACAGCAATGGCTCAAGAGCGTACGGCTCATGGGAAGCTCCTTGGGCCCAGACCAACCGCCTACTTCTGCTTCTTCGTCGGCCGCACCATGCCCGCCTTGAACTCCTCCAGTGACAGCTTGCCGTCGCCATTGGAGTCGATCTTGCCAAACCGCTTCTTCAACTTTTCTTTCTGCTTGTCTTCCTTGGCGGCAGCGAGGAACTCGTCTTTGGAAATGACACCATCGCCATTCGTATCCCGCCGCTTGAAAACCTTTTCTGGGTTGATCTTCGGCTTGGTGTCTTCGGCCATCACAGCGGGAGGAGTGATCACGGCAAACGCCAAGGCCACCATGAGGCAGCGAGTAAGGAAATCAAAACGCATCGGAGCATGTCCTTGAAATGGGAAACGAAGCACAACGGGAGGCCACTCATGTGCCCCCTCCGGGAAGCATGGTGATTGAACGCCTGGTTCCAGGAAAGGTTGCGGCAGCACCGCCGAAAAATATATCAACAACGATTCACGCCCAGCCCTTGTCCAGCCGTCAAAAAGACGACTGATTTCGCGCAGCCCGATGACACCGCTCCATGTGGGGGGTAGAAGGGCAGCCCGGCCAATGGCACTTCCGAAAGGATCACCGAGCTGATGTGAGCGGCTTGTGTGCCGCGTGTTTCCGTTTTCCGGGTGCGAACCAGGCCTTTCCCAGTCCGCCTTCCCCGGCTCGCGTTGGGGGGCTTCTCAGGGGACTGGCTCCGATAAGGGGACTGGCTCCGAGCGCAGCGAGGTGCCTGTCCCCGTTCCCCTGTGCCTGTCCCCGTTCCCCTGTGCCTGTCCCCGTTCCCCTGTGCCTGTCCCCGTTTGCCGGGCCACCTCCCCTTCTCGGTCCCCCTCAGCCCAGCACGACCCGCTCAGATTCCGCGGCAGCCTCGCGGACGGTGCCGATCGCCCAGCAGGAATGACCGAGGTCGGCAAGCTGGTGGCGGATGCTGTCGGCGAAGTGCGGGGAGACGACGAGCACCATCCCGATCCCCATGTTGAAGACCCGCTCCATTTCGGCGTCGGCCACATTCCCGAGCGACTGAATCCAGGGAAAGACCGCCGGCACCTCCCAGCTGCCCCGCTCGATCACCACCTGCACGCCCTCGGGCACGACCCGGGCGAGGTTCTCGGCGATTCCGCCCCCGGTGATGTGGGCGATCCCGTGAACGACATGCTTGACGCGATAGTGGGCGAGCACCTGCTTGACGGCCCTGGCATAGAGCCTGGTCGGCTCGAGGAGGGTCTCGCCGACGGTGCGGCCGCCGAGGTCGGCCGGAGCCTCGTCGATCGTCAGCCCGCCCATCTCGAAGACCGCCTTGCGGACGAGGCTGAAGCCGTTGGAGTGGACACCGCTCGAGGCGATCCCGATCGCGATGTCGCCCGGCTCGATCGCCGACCCGTCGATCAGCCGCTTTCGCTCGACCACGCCCACGCAAAAGCCGGCCAGGTCGTACTCGCCGGGCTGATACATGTCGGGCAGGATCGCCGTTTCGCCGCCCACCAGGGCACACTCGCTCTCCACGCAGGCATCGGCGATCCCCTTGACGATCTGCTCGAGCAGCGGCGGATCATCCTCGTGCAAGTTTAGGATGACCGCGACATCTTTCAGACGTCGCCAGACAAGCTGCCCGCAATCGACATCCACAGCCTCTGACCGCTGCCGGACGCTCGGCATCGATGAGGCCGCCAGGCGGCCGGACTCAGAGAGACTCCGCGCCCACGCCGGAAAAACGCCACTCCAGGGGGGAAGGCAGGCGGGCCGGGAAAGGCCTGGCGCGGATCGGGGGAAGAGAGCACGCAGCTCACGGGCCGCTCATCAGCTCGGTAATCGTTGCGGGAGTGCCATTGGCCGGGCTATCCTTTGGGAACTGGCTCCGATACGGGGACCGGCTCCGAGCGAAGCGAGGTGCCTGTCCCCGTTTCCCAGGGCACATCCCCGTTCCGGTACCCCTCAGGCAACGACGACCCGCCCGGAATCCGCGGAAGCCTTGCGGACGGGCCCATGACCTGCCTCCCCAACTCCTGCTTGCGTGCCAGGGGAACTTTTTGACGAGTTGACGCCGCGTGAGGGTTGGGTTAACCTCCCCCCTGGGGAGGTGAGGCGGAAGAGTTCGTTCGGGTTGTCGAACAGCAGGATTCCGTGAGGTAGGAACTAGGCAGATAGCACAACTGGGCCGCGAGCCGTGGAGCCCCTGCTTTCCGGGCATAAGTTTTCCAGGTGATTCATGTCGTTTCCCGTCATTGATTCGTTAGAGGTCTGCTCATGAAAACGTTCTGGACGCTCGTGGCAGTCGTGGCTTCTGCCGCCGTATCGCATGCTGAACTGATCAATGCGAATGGGAACGTAACGCTGGTGAGCACCACTACCGTCTTTGAACAGGGCAACGTTACTGACGCCAGTGACGGAAACACCGCTTCGACACCGAATGGGCAGATTTACACCAACGCTCCGGGAGGCGGGAATTCCGACTACTTTAATGTCGCGTCTGACATCGTCTTCGATATCAATCTTGGCGGTCTCTACAACATCGATGAAGTCGCCTTCTGGAACCGGGGCGAGTTTAACGGCAACTCTGTTTCCTCCTTCAGCACCGTCTTTTCGCCGGACAGCACATTTGGGAATGGAGATGATTCCGGACTGTTCAACTTCAACCCAGCAGAGAATATCGGTGGAACACAACAGAACTTTAGTCTCGGCACTACGGTGATTGGCATGCAGTACGTCCGTGTCACGATTGACGACAACTTTTCTGGGACGGTTCCTGGCGGAGACCGAGTCAACTTCACCGAGTTCCAGTTCAATACGGTTGCGGTCCCCGAGCCCTCCTCCCTGCTGATGCTGGGCTGCACCGGCGTTGCCGCTCTGCTGGTGTTCCGTCTGAAGCGGAAATAGCACCCGGGATTCCCGCACCCTCGGCCGCTGACGGTCCGCCGTTGCGCCGACAGG
>JAQBZA010000164.1 GCA_027622795.1 Planctomycetota bacterium
GGCGGGTTGAGATCCCGCGGGTCGTGCGTCATCCAAAGTATGGCCGCATTCTGCATCGCCGCACCGTCTGCCACGTGCATGACGAGCAGGATGAGTCGCAGCCCGGCGACCTCGTGGAAATCGTGGAGTGCCGGCCGCGGAGCCGGTTGAAGCGGTGGGAACTGGTGCGGGTTGTTCAGAAGAGCCGGGCTGTCGATCTGGCGTCGCTGCGAAGCGGGGCCCGGGCCACCGAGATGCGGGAGACCGCCGCCCGCGCCGAAGAGGCCGCCGCGACTGGTTCCGAGGGCGAGTCGCGTGATCAAGAAGGGGCCGCCACATGATCCAGATGCAAACGCGGCTTCAGGTCGCCGACAACACCGGTGCCAAGGAAGTGATGTGCTTCAAGGTGCTCGGTGGTAGCAAGAAGCGAACCGCCGGGATCGGCGACGTCATCGTCTGCAGCGTGAAGAGCGTGATCCCGGGCAGCGACGTCAAGAAGAAGGCCGTCGTGAAGGCGGTGATCGTGCGGTGCAAGAGCCCGACCCGCCGCGATGATGGCAGCTACGTGCGGTTTGACAGCAACGCCTGCGTGATCATCGACAACGACAAGAATCCTAAGGGCACGCGAATTTTCGGGGCCGTCGCCCGGGAACTCCGCGACCGTAATTTCATGAAGATCGTCAGCCTGGCGAGCGAGGTGGTGTGATGTTGATTCGTTCCGGTGACCTCGTGGAGGTGACAACGGGCAACGCCCGTGGCACTCGAGCCAAGGTGCTCTCCGTGCTGCCTGCCAAGGGCAAGCTCGTGGTGGAGGGCGTCAATCGCGTCTATCGGCACATCAAGCGGAGCCAGAAAAACCCGCAGGGGGGGCGGCTCAGCAAGGAGATGCCTGTGGATGCCTCCAACGTGCTGATCGTCTGTGCGGCCTGTGGCAAGGCGACGCGGATCGGGGTGAAGGTGGAGGCTGATGGCAGCCGGTCGCGGGCCTGCCGCACGTGCGGAGCCGACCTTGGCAGCATCCGAAAGGCGAAGGCATAGGAAACGCGTCGGCGACGACGACCCCAGGCAACCGAATTCAAAGCAATCGAATCAAGTTCAGGAACGTGGTGATGGCAAAGAAGACAAAAGCACAATCCGCCGCCCCGGGGCCCGCCGGCACCCCGCGGATGCTCGAGCATTACACGAACACGGTGCGGCCGGAACTAGCCAAGAAGCTGGCGACGACCAATCCCCACGCCATCCCGAAGCTGGAAAAGATCGTCGTCAACATGGGTGTCGGCGTGGCCGTGACCGAGAAGAAGTATCTCGAAGAGGCGCTCGCCGCGATGGCCCAGGTGACTGGCCAAAAGCCGATTGCCACGCTGTCGAAGGCGGCCGTTGCAGGATTCAAGCTCCGCGAGAATCTCCCGATCGGCTGCAAGGTGACGCTCCGCGGCCGGCGGATGTATGAGTTTCTCGATCGTCTGGTGTCGCTCGCGCTGCCCCGGGTCCGCGACTTCCGTGGCCTCTCCCGCACCGCGTTTGACGGCCACGGCAACTACAGCCTGGGGCTGGCCGAGCAGAACGTGTTTCCCGAGATCAATCCCGACAAGTTCACCCGGCCGCAGGGCATGAACATCACGTTCGTCACGACGGCCCGCACCGATGACGATGCCCGCGAGTTTCTCGTGGCCATGGGAATGCCGCTCAAAAAGGAAGGCGAAGAGGGGGCCGCGGCGTAGCGGCTCCAGTTGACCGAGTTGGAGAGATGATGCGTCTCCGTAGGGGGGCGAGCCCAGGAACCAGGTATGGCAAGCAAATCGAAGATCGCAGCCGCCAAGCGACCGCCGAAGTTTTCTACGCGGAAGGTGCACCGCTGCATGCTGTGCGGCCGCCCGCGGGCCGTGTATCGCAAGTTTGGCATGTGCCGCATCTGTTTCCGGAAACTCGCCGACCTGGGTTGTATTCCGGGCGTTCGCAAGGCCAGTTGGTAGAGGACCACAAACCATGATGACTGATCCGATCGCCGACATGCTCACCCGCATCCGCAATGCGGTCCGTATCGAACGGCCCACGGTGGAGGTGCCCGCCTCGAAGGTGAAGCGGGGAGTTGCCGACGTGCTGAAGCGTGAAGGCTTTATCTGGGACTGGCGGGAGGTGGAGGGCGGACCGGTGCCCAGCCTGCAACTGGAACTCAAGTACGGCCCCAACGGGGAGCGGCTGATCCGCCACATCAAGCGGGTGAGCTCACCGGGGCGGCGTGTCTATAGCCGTTCGGCCCGGCTTCGGCCCGTGCTCGGTGGCCTCGGCATTTCGATTCTCTCGACCTCGAGCGGCGTGGTAAGCGATCGCGAGGCCCGGCAGCGGAAACTCGGCGGCGAAGTGCTCTGCGAACTCTGGTAGGCCGCCCCAGGCCCGAATCAACCCGTTCAATTCAGATATTCAGGATTTCGAGGATCAGGACATGTCCCGTATCGGCAAAGCGCCCGTGCAGATTCCGAAAGGCGTGAAAATCGCCATCGAAGCCGGCACGGTGAAAGTGGAAGGCCCACTCGGCAAGCTCGAGCAGCGGCTGCATCCGGCGGTCTCCGTGGAGGTCGATCAGTCCGGCGGCGTGCTCTCCGTCAACCGGGCCGACGACAATCGCGTGTCACGTTCGGTGCATGGCCTGACCCGGGCTCTCATCGCCAATATGGTGGAGGGTGTCGAGAAGGGCTTCGAGAAGAAACTCGAGATCGTCGGTGTCGGTTACCTCGCCGCGATCCAAAACAATGTGTTGCAGCTACGCGTCGGCTTTGCCAACGAGTTGCATGTGCCGATCCCGAAGGGGCTCACGGTGACCTGCCCCGACCAGACGCATGTGAGCATCAAGGGCATCGACAAGCAGCAGGTCGGCCAGTTTGCCGCGGAAGTCAGAGCCCTGCGGAAGCCTGAGCCCTACAAGGGCAAGGGCATCCGATACGAAAACGAACAGGTTCGCCGGAAGGCCGGTAAGGCCGTCACCAAGTAAGCCAGCAATCCCTCCCCACCACGCACCAACCAGCCATGGACCACGCCCGCACGATCCTCCGCCAACGCCAGCGCCGTCGCTACCGCGTCCGCCGTCACCTTCGTGGCACGGCCGAGCGGCCCCGGCTTTCCGTCTTCCGCACCAGCAAGCATATCTACGCCCAGATCATCGATGATGCCTCCGGCCGCACGCTCGTGTCGGCCAGCACGATGGACAAGAAGCTTCGCGACAGTGTCGGCTTCGGAGGCAACCAGACGGCAGCCACGGCGGTTGGCCAGGAGGTGGCTGCCCGCGCCAAGGCGGCCGGTATTTCCCAGGTCTGCTTCGATCGCGGTGCCTTTCGCTACCACGGCCGCGTGGCCGCCCTCGCCAACGCCGCCCGGGAAGCGGGCCTCGAGTTTTAAGATCGCATTTTCAGAATCACACTTCCAACATCAGCCGATTTTTCCCGAAGGGAGCCAGCCGTGTCGACCGGAACCAGACAAGAAAAAGAATCCCGCGCCGGTGGCGAGTTTGCCGAAAAGGTGGTGAAGGTGCGGCGGTGTGCCACGGTCGTGAAGGGCGGCCGTCGGTTCAGCTTTGCCGGACTCGTGGTCGTCGGCAATGGCCGCGGCAAGGTGGGCGTCGGCTATGGCAAGGCCAATGAGGTGCCGCCGGCCGTGGAAAAGGCGATCAAGGACGGCATGAAGAATCTTGTCGAGGTGCCGCTTGATGGCGGCACGATCCCGCACCGCGTGGAAGGCTTGAGCGGCACCGCGAAGGTGCTTCTGCTGCCGGCCAGTCCGGGCACCGGGATCATCGCCGGGGCGGCCGTGCGGGCAGTCTGCGAGTCGGCGGGAATCCATGACGTGCTCACAAAGTGCCACGGGTCGACCAACCCGGTCAACCTCGTGAAGGCGGCCGTCGAAGCTCTCAAGCAGCTGCGGACGCGAGCCGACGTGGAGCGGCTTCGCGGCGTGACACTCGGCCCCGAGCAGGCGCACTGAAGTTTTCGGCTGTTCGTTTCCCCCTCCGCCCCGATGAGATCACCCTTCAACCCTGCGAATCTGTTTCCGGAATCTGGAGCCCTGGCATGAAACTCAACGACGTCAATCGAGGCGTGCATAAGAACAAGAAGCGGTTGCGAGTGGGGCGGGGGCCCGGCTCGGGCCGCGGCAAGACATCGGGTCGGGGCCACAAGGGGCAGGGGCAGCTGGCCGGCTGGTCGGCGCCATCGATCTTCGAGGGCGGCCGCTCCCCGATCATCCGCCGCCTTCCCAAGCGGGGCTTCAATAACAGTTTTGCCCGTTCGGTGATCGCCGTGAACGTCGCCGTGCTCGAAGAGCGGTTTGCTGCTGGCGACGACGTGACACCGGAGGCCCTCCGTACGCGGGGCATCTGCAAGGGGATCTGGGATGAACTCAAGATTCTCGGGGCGGGAAAGCTGACCAAGTCGCTGAAGGTTTCTGCGCACCATTTCAGTGCTCAGGCCCGGGAAAAAATCACAGCCGCCGGCGGCTCAGTGACCGATCTTGCTGGGCCGGCGCCGGTAAAGCGAGGCAGCGGAAAAAAGAGTACCAAACAGGGATCGCCGAAACCGCGTGCCGAGGGATAATCTCAGACGGCGGGCGCGGCATGCCCCGGCGGGATGGGGGCATCAGCGTGCCGCGCACGATCAAGGAAAGGAACCGGCTTCGTGCTCGAGAAACTCAGGATTATTTTTACGATCCCGGAGCTGCGGCAGAAGATTCTGCTCACGCTTGGCCTCTTGGCGATCTACCGGGTCGGCTGGCAGGTGCCTCTCCCGATCGTTGATCCGAAGGCGATGACCGCCTTTGCCGAGCAGTCGGAGGGCGTTGCCGACCTACTCAAAACAGTGGCTGTGTTTTCGGCCAGTCAGCTTTCCCAGGCCACCATCTTCGGCCTGGGAATCATGCCGTACATTTCAGCCTCAATTATCTTTCAGCTCCTTGGCACGGTATGGCCGCCCTTGGAACGGCTGCAGAAGGAAGGGGAGGCGGGGCGCAAAAAGATCAACGAATACACCCGCTATGCGACCGTATTTGTTTGCCTGCTCCAGAGCTGGGCGTATGTGGCCTTTTTGTCCTCGACTCGAGTCGGGGAGATGTCGCTCATCCAATCAGATTTCCTCGTCGATGGCAGGCTACCATTCATCTGGCAACTGGTGGCGGTGCTAACCATGACGGCCGGTACGATCTTCCTGATGTGGCTCGGTGAGCAGATCGATGAGTTTGGGATTGGCAACGGCATCAGCCTCCTGATCATGGCCGGGATTCTGGCCGGTATGCCGAGCGCCTTGATTGAGTTGGGTGCCGACACGACTTGGGAGCTCGGCGGAGGCGGCGGCAAGATGGGTATCGAGACACTGCTCGTACTCGCCGCGCTCTTCGTGAGTGTGGTGGCGGGCGTGGTGTTTATGACGCAGGGGCAGCGAAGAATTCCGACCCAGAGTGCCAAGCATGTGCGGGGCCGCCGTGTCTATGGAGGCACTCGCCAGTATCTGCCGCTGCGGGTGAATCAGGCCGGTGTGATGCCGATCATCTTTGCCAGTTCGCTGCTCCTGTTTCCGCAGATGATTTTTCAGTACCTTGCGGGAGCCTATCCGGGCAGTTCGATTCTGGCGTCGCTTCAAGATTCATTCACGCGGGGCCAATCGTTGCTTTATAACGTGCTTTATGTGCTGCTGATCTACTTCTTCTGCTATTTCTGGACGGCAATCACCTTTAATCCCAAGGAGATGGCCGACAATCTCAAGAATTTTGGGGCCTTCATTCCGGGCTACCGGCCGGGCAAGCGAACTGCTGACTACCTTGAACGTGTCATGGAGCGGATTACCTACGTCGGGGCGGCATTTCTGTCGCTGGTGGCCGTCATTCCTACGATCATCAGCGGAGCTTTGGGAATCCCCGCCCAAATCGCGAGTTTCTACGGCGGCACGGGGCTGCTGATTGCCGTCAGCGTCGCATTTGACCTGGTGCAGAAGATAGACAGCCATCTTGTGATGCGGAATTACACGGGGCTCCTCGAGAAGAACTAGCCGTCCGTGGATCGTTGATGCGGATCATCCTGATCGGACCTCCCGGAGCGGGCAAAGGCACGCAGTGTCAGCGGCTCGTCGAGTATCTCAAGGTGCCGCATCTCTCAACCGGAGAAATGCTGCGCGCGGCCATTCGGGCAGGTACGCCGGAGGGGATCACGGCCAAAGAGTACATGGAGCATGGGCAGCTCGTGCCCGACTCCTTGGTGCTTGCGATGGTGACCAAGCGGCTTGAGACGCCAGATTGCCGCTCCGGGTGCCTCCTTGACGGCTTTCCGAGAACGCTTCCTCAGGCGGAAATGCTTGATGACCTTCTCGAGCGTCGGGCGATGACTGTTGATGGTGTTATCGAACTCGCCGTGCCCCGCGATGAGCTCATCCGCCGAATGCTGGCCCGCAAACGGGCCGACGATAATCCAGAGGTTTTTTCCAAGCGAATCGTCAGCTTTGAGACCCAGACTGCCCCGCTCCTCGACTACTACGCCCGCCAGGGAAAACTGGCCAGCATCGATGGTTTGGGCGCTGCCGACGAGATTTTTGGTCGGGTGAGAGAAGCCGTGGAGCAATTTGAGAGGCGGTCGGCGGCCCCTGGGGGTCGCTGATCGGAATTTGGAGCTCACCCGCTGCACGGTTCGGCGGATCACCTATACTTGTGGAAAACCTCGAACGGAATTGTTCATCCAGTGGTGAATCTACGCTCTGACCGTGAGATTGCCGCCATGCGGCGGGCCGGCCTCCTTGTGTGGGCTGCCCATCAACTCGTCAAATCGCTGGTGCGGCCTGGCATCACGACCGGCGAGATCGATGCAGCCGTGGAGCGATTCTTTGCCGAAAAGGGCGCAGTGCCTCTCTTTAAAGGCGTGCCGGGCAAGATCCCCTTCCCAGCTGTTTGCTGCATGTCGGTAAACGATGAAGTCGTCCATGGTATTCCTGGTCGGCGGGTGTTACTTGATGGCGATGTCGTGAGCATTGACACTGGCTGCAAGATTGGTGGCTGGTGCGGTGATTCGGCCGTCACGTACCCGGTTGGCGACATCTCCCCAGACGTCCGCCGGCTGCTCGACTGCACCTCAGGCGTACTCGATCTGGCGATCCAACTGATGGGGAGTCGCAACCGCTGGAGCGACGTTGCCGCCGAAATGGCCAAGTACGTCCGGGACCACGGATTTTCCGTGGTCGAGAACTTCGTTGGGC
>JAQBZA010000165.1 GCA_027622795.1 Planctomycetota bacterium
GGTATGCTGACCCGCGATTACTAGCGATTCCAGCTTCATGCAGGCGAGTTGCAGCCTGCAATCCGAACTAGGGATCGTTTTTTGGGATTTGCTTGACCTCGCGGTTTCGCATCCCTTTGTGCGATCCATTGTAGGACGTGTGCAGCCCTAGTCATAAGGGCCATGAGGACTTGACGTCATCCCCACCTTCCTCCGGCTTAACGCCGGCGGTCTCTCTAGAGTCCCCGGCTTTACCCGCTGGCAACTAGAGACAAGGGTTTCGCTCGTTAAGCGACTTAACGCGACATCTCACGACACGAGCTGACGACAGCCATGCAGCACCTGTGCATGTTCCACCCGAAGGCGTGGCCCTGCTTTCACAGGGTTAATCCATGCATGTCAAGACTAGGATAAGGTTCTTCGCGTAGCCTCGAATTAAGCCACATCCTCCACCGCTTGTGTGAGCCCCCGTCAATTTCTTTGAGTTTCAGCCTTGCGACCATACTCCCCAGGCGGAGCACTTAACACTTTCGCTACGACTGGAAGGCTATGGAGGACCCTCCAATCAAGTGCTCATCGTTTACGGCCAAGACTACCGGGGTATCTAATCCCGTTTGCTACCTTGGCTTTCGTGCCTCAGCGTCAGAAGAGACCCAGTGAGCCGCTTTCGCCACCGGTGTTCCTCAAGATATCAACGCATTTCACCGCTCCACCCTGAGTTCCGCTCACCTCTGTCTCCCTCGAGCACGGCAGTTTTGGATGCAATTCCTCGGTTGAGCCGAGGGCTTTCACACCCAACTTTCCGCGCAGCCTACGCACCCTTTAAGCCCAGTAATTCCGAGTAACGTTTGTACGGTTCGTCTTACCGCGGCTGCTGGCACGAACTTAGCCCGTACTTCCTCCTAGAATAGGTCAAGCAAAGGGGAGAACCCCCCTGCACTTCCTCCTCTACGACAGCGGTTTACAACCCGAGGGCCTTCATCCCGCACGCGGCGTCGCTCGGTCAGGCTTTCGCCCATTGCCGAAGATTCTCGACTGCAGCCACCCGTAGGTGTCTGGGCAGTGTCTCAGTCCCAATGACGCGGGTCATGCTCTCACACCCGCTACCCATCGTTGCCTTGGTAGGCCGTTACCCCACCAACAAGCTAATAGGATGCAGGCCCCTCCCCAGGTGGAATCACACCTTTGGTCCGGAGACATTATTCGGTATTACCTGCAGTTTCCCGCAGCTATCCCGAACCCGGGGGTAGGTACCTACATATTACTGTCCCTTTCGCCGCTGTCCCCGTATTGCTACGGTTCTCGCTCGACTTGCATGCCTAATCCACGCCGCCAACGTTCACTCTGAGCCAGAATCAAACCCTTCAATTGATTGGATCGTCAGGCCGGAAAGGTTTCCCCTCCCGACGGTGATTCGTCCGGAATCTCAGAAGAGATTCGATCTGTCTACTTATTTTTGGTTCCCATCATGCTACCGAGCCATGCCGCCCAAGGGCGGATGCCATCGGCCACCTGATGGTGCCGGTCACGATCGCGTGCCGGCCGAAACCGAAAGAGATCGAACTGCCGAATTGTCAATGATCATGCCGCTGTTCGACACCTTTGAGTGCCGTTCAGCGGAGCCTTGAAATGTAGCAGTCCCCTGCGGGGAGTCAACAGGCTGGGAAACGAAATTTCCTCTGCCAGCTGTGGCCCTCGACATGAGGCCTATTTTTCGGCCCCAAGCGTGACCGGAATGTCGAGGCGATGTCCCTCCCGCTCGACTGAGATGAGCACCCGGTCACCTGGGTTTTTCGACTCGATCGCCGAGAGAAAGTCGTCGGCCGTTTTCACAACCCCCCCCCCGACGGCAGTAATCAGGTCGGCACCGGAGCGATCCACCCGCTCGAATTCTGCGACAAACGGCCCCTGCCGCCGCCGCTCGCGAACGATGCGAAAGCCACGCATGCCTGCCCGTTCCGCCGGACCATCCGGCACCAGCGCCGCGACCAGCAGGCCGCCATCGGTCTGATACACCCGAGAAATACCCGCCTCTGGGCGGATGACGCGTCCCCGCTGAATGAGTTGGGGCACGATGCGAGCCAGAGTGCCGACCGGAATGGCAAACCCAACGCCCGAACTCTGACCCGTCCGGCTGGCAATCGCCGTATTCATCCCGATGAGCAGGCCCTCGTTATCGAGGAGCGGCCCGCCTGAGTTGCCTGGGTTGATGGCAGCGTCGGTCTGAATGATCGATTTGATCGTGCGTCCTGAGCGGGTGGGCAGTGACCGATTGAGGCTGGAGATGATTCCCGTCGTCAGCGTTCGCTCAAGCCCAAACGGATTCCCGATCGCAAACACGCGCTGCCCCACCCTCAGGTCGGCCGAGGTCCCGAACGTTACCGGCACAAGAAGCTCTGCTGGGGCATCGACCTTGAGCACGGCGACGTCTGTGGGTGGATCGACGCCGACCACGGCGGCCGGGTGCGAGGAACCGTCGAAGAGCACGACTTCGATCTCCTGCACACCCTCGACCACATGGAAATTGGTGAGGAGATGCCCTTGGGTATCGAGTACAATTCCTGAGCCCGCGCCGTCGGAGGGGACCTCCAACAGAAACAGCCCTCGGGCCACCGTCGCCTTGGTATTGATGTTGACGACACTCCGATTCACCGCGTCGTACACGGTAATGTTTGTTTGTTCATCAACACTGAACCGTCGCTCCCTGGTCTGGGCATCAGACACTCCAGGAGCCAACCCAGCCTTAGGCTGGGCTTGGCACAAGGCGCCTGCAGTGAGTCCGCTTGCAGCCACAGCCAACAGAGTGAGGCGTCGAACCATGAGTGATTTCTCCGGCGCGAGTATTCCCAGTTCTGCGCTGACAGCCAACCCCGAGTTGCCTTCCCCGGTGGCCTCCCACCGCCAAAGCCCAAAAAATGCGTGGAACCCCGCAAATACCGGCGTTGGCGTGCCCTGCCCCGGTAAATATGCTTGAGGATGCAAGTTTTTCGACACCGCTTGGAGGGACCATGTCGACCCGAGCCTTCATCATCGCGGCGATTCCGTTCCTGGCAGCGTTCCTGCCCGGTGCATTGGTCATGGCGGCAGATATGCCGTCTCCGGTCACTGTCTCCTTTGTCGAAAGTGCTCAGAGTCACGATGATATTCCACCCGTCACTGCCGTCGGCCTCCGCTACGGGCTCGAGACGGGGGGCACAAAGCCGGCCGCGTCTGACGTTGTCTTGCTCTTCGATACGTCTGCCAGCCAAGTGGGTCCTTTCCGCGCCCACGGTGAGGAAGTGCTCCATGGTGTTCTTGCCCAAGGCCGCCTTGGCGACCGTTACGCCCTTGCCGCTGTTGACGTGACGCTCTCCCCTCTTACAGAGGGTTTTGTGGAGCTCGCCGACAACGCTGCCCAGGAGGCTCTGCTCGCGCTCAGTGAGCGAACCCCTCTCGGCATGACCGATATGGCAGGAGTTTTGGCACAGGCGGCAGAGTTCTTCGAAGAGAGCCCCCGCCCACGGACGATCGTCTACATTGGTGACGGGCCTGGCGTGGCCGGTATCGAGCCGCATGTCCTCGATCGGGTCATTGGCCTGCTTGAAAGTCGGAAAATTGCTTTTTCCGCCGTCGGCATCGGACCCCAAGTCAACTGGCCGTGTCTGGCTGCCATTGCCAGCGCGACCGGTGGCATGCTGCTTGTTCCCGGGGAAGCCGACTCGCTGCGCGATGTGGGAAAACGCATCGGCGAGTTGGCAACCGCCCCCGTGTGGTGGCCAGCAAATGTCGCCTTCTCAGGGGGGGAGGAGAAGACCAAATTGCTGACCCTTCCGGTGCGGATGCCACCGCTCCGAGCCGATCGCGATTCAGTAGTCCTTGTTGAAGGTGCCCTCGAAGATGCTTCGCTGACAATCACACTGGTGCCGAGTCAGCCGACACCCACTCCGGACGGGCACAGCATTGCGGCCATCACTCCCGCACGGATCCCGATCCCTGCCTCTACACCGTTGCCGGAAAACGCCTACTTGGAGGAACTCGTCCGCAACGCCGCTCCCTCCGCGGGCGTTTTTCTCCCTCTGCTGGGCCGAGAAGGGCTTGAGCTGGCGAAAACGGTGATCCGTGACGAGGCATCGTCGTTGGCGATCCTGTCAAAGCAGGCTGAGTCAGCGGGAGCGCACGGCTCAGCATTTCGCCTGGCCACTGCGGCCTTGCGACGCGATCCTGATAACGTCGAGGCGTCGCTCGTGCGATCGATCGCGATGAGTCGCTTGCAGGAACCCTTCGCAGATGAGGATCCACCCGCGACCGCCGAGGATCTGCCCGCACCGCCCCCGCTCGCCGATACCCCACCCCCGGTGTCTCCGCCTCCAGGCCTTGAAGCAGACGACGCCTCGGACGAGCTGGCTGATTTGGCGGCAATGCGGAAGGTGCGTGCTCAGGCATTGCAACAAGATGTCGCCGTTCGGCTCCGCGCGATTCGGAAACTGATGACGACCGATCCCGATGCGGCGCGGATCCAACTCAAGGAGCTACAGCGGGAAATTCGGGATGCGGGTGACCTCGACGCCGCATCTCGTGATCGCCTTGATAGACAGATTGAGATCAGCATCCGTGAGTCTGTTGTGCGGTCACGTGAAAAACTAGAGTCGGACCTTGCTGCTGAACGTCGCCGAGCAATCAGCATGGAACGGTTGCGGCTGAATAACGAGTTGCAGCGTCGCGAGGAGCGGATCGTACAACTGGTAGCCCGCTACAACGCGTTGATCGAACAGGGAATGCAGTTCGGGTACAACCGCCCCGAGCGCTATCCGACAATCCTTGGCGACAATACTGGGTTCTACGCCACGGCGATCCGCGAAAACCAACCGCCGACGACGGTGTTTACGGAGGCTGAGCGGCGTCCGGCTGAGCAGTTGGCGGAGGAAGCCCCCGATCTGTACGCGAATTCTCCTGTGCCAATGCCGGCCCGGGTCATCGGCCGGATGACACCCATCGAGGCCCGAATTCACGATCACGTCGCCGAGAACTGGCGGACACGACGTGACCATGAGCGGGGATTCATGGACGCGATGCATCTGGTTGACGTTGCCGCAATCCCGTTTCCCGATGAGCCTCCGATTTACTACCCGAGCGCCGATCGCTGGCGGGAGATGACCCAGCGACGCGAGGGATACAAGAGTGTTGATCTTCAGGATCGCTCTCCAAACGAAGAAAAAATCTACGAAGCGCTCGAGAAGCCGATCGAGCCGCTGGAGTTCAATGAGACCCCCCTGCGAGACGTTATCGCCCAGCTCCAGGATTCTCAGGGAATTCCTGTCCAGGCAGACCTCCGTGCCCTGGAGGACTTCGGGGTTGACCTGGACACCCCCATCACCGGTACGACTGTTCCAGGTGCGTCGCTTCGTTCATCGCTCAAACGGCTCCTTGAACCCGTTGATCTCACCTATCTCGTGCAGGATGACGTCATGCTCATCACCACCCGGGACAAGGCGGCTGAGAACCTGATTCTCAAGGTCTATCCGGTGGGCGACCTCGTCATTCCAGTCAGTCCAATCAACGGCGGTGGTGCGGCGGGATTGGGGGGCGGTGTTGGTGGCGGCCAGGTCGGGGGTGCGATGGGAGGCGGTGGCCAGCCGGGCATGGGGGGTATGGGAGGCGGCATGTTTCAGGTGGCAGATGCCCGGGAACGAACATCGCCTCGCAACCCACCACCCGCTTCCACGCGGCTGGCGGCGGTGCCGTCGCGCGAGATTCCCGTCGACGTCTCGCTGCCCTCAACGCTTGTCGACGCTGATGACTTGCAGTCGGCGATTGCGAAGTATTTCGACAGTGGCGAAGGGAATCTCGCCACGAAGATGACTCGAATCCGTGCCACCGCCGCCGAACTCGGCCGGCAAGAGCGTTTTGATCGAGCGGGAGACCTGCTCGCAGCTACGATCGCCGCCGGACATGCCGAACCATGGATGTATGAGGCTCTGGCCATCGCCTTGGAAGCGGCTGGCCGCCCCCGGGAAGATGTAGAACGGGCCCTCCTATCGGCCGCCGACTACGCCGCTTCACCACATGAACTTTTCAATCTTGCAAACCATCTTGCTCGGCTCGGATCCACCGCGATGGCGTTTCGCCTCTGCCAAGGCATCGTCGCGATCGATTCCACGAATCGCGAGGCCTATGCTTTGGCAATGGCGTTGGCGGTTAAACAGGGCGATGTCCCTGCCCTTCAGTGGGCATGTGCGGGAGTCCTGCGGCATGTATGGCCGGTCCATCAGCAGGATCTTCCGGCACGTGCTTCGCGACTTGCCAAGGCCACTGTAGAGAAGTTGCGGACAGCCGGTGACACGACGGCAGCTGAGGCGTTCCAGGCAACGATTGATGAGGCTCTTGTCCGAGACGTCGTCTTCGAAATCACGTGGAACGGCGATGCGGATGTCGATCTGCTCGTTGAGGAGCCAAGCGGGATGATTTGTTCACCCGCGATGCCGCGGTCCACGGGGGGCGGCACGTTGCTGGCTGATGTCAACGTCAGCGTCGACTCGACGAACGCCACGCAAACTGAGCGTTACGTGGCCACTGAGGCCTTTCCCGGTACCTACCGCATGCTGATTCGCCGTGCTGCCGGGACGGTGGCAGCTGGCACGATTACGGCTGCATTGACACTCCACAAAGGGACCGCCGAAGAACAGACGATTCGACGGCAGGTTCCCATCGGTGCGGACGAGTTGATGCTGACCGTCGAGGTGCCCGAGGGCCGTCGACGACAGCCATTGTTCGACGCTCAGGTCGCCCAGGATGCTGCGGTTCAAGTCGATGTCGGCAGGGCCATTCTCGCTCAGCAACTGGCAGCCATGAATGACGCCTCAGCGGCAGCATCGCTTTCGGAGAGCCGCAGGCCAGGACCACCTCAAACGGGCGGTCTGCCGTTTGTTGGCGGAAACGCTGTCGGCTATCAGCCCGTGATCCAGTACCTCAATGACGAAACTCGCCTTCAAGGAGTGGCCGTGGTGTCATCCGATCGACGCTATGTGCGTGTGAACATGATGCCGTTCTTTTCCGGGGTTGGTCAGGTCCTGCAGTTCAATACCGTGAACGGTGGAGGTGGTGGTGGTGGTCAAGGCGGCGGCGGCATGGGCGGCGGTGGCATGGGTGGCGGCGGCATGGGCGACATGGGAATGGACGATGGCGGCATGATGGGTGGTGGAGGAATGGGGGGCGGTG
>JAQBZA010000166.1 GCA_027622795.1 Planctomycetota bacterium
CTTCGACCTGCCGCTGGCCGAGGTGATCTACGATCTCCACGACAAGCTCAAGAGCGTGACCAAGGGCTACGGCACGATGGACTACGAGATGCTCGGCTACTTCCCGGCCGACCTCGTTCGGCTCGACATTCTGGTCGGGGGCAAGAAGGTTGATGCCCTCTCGATCATTTGTGACCGCCGCGATGCCGACCGCCGCGGCCGGGCGATCGTGAAAAAGCTCCGCAGCGAGATCGACCGCCACATGTTCGAAGTGGCCCTCCAGGCGGCGATCGGCACGCGAATCATCGCCCGCGAGACGATCTCCGCATTGCGGAAGAACGTGACGGCCAAATGCTATGGCGGCGACATCTCCCGCAAGAAGAAGCTGTGGGCCAAGCAGAAGGAAGGCAAGAAGCGGATGAAGAGCATTGGCTCGGTCGACATCCCGCAGAAGGCCTTCATGGCAGTGCTCGATACGGGAGCGGATCGACAGTAGCGTTGCCGCGGCCGGTTACCGGTAGGTGAGTACGGCCGTTGCCCGGCAGGCCACAGCGGTCGAGAATCGTACCCACTGGGCCAGAAAACCGGCGGGGAAAGCGTGGGTGATGGAGCTGTCGGCTGGGACGTCAATCGTCGTGTACTGAAACCAGTCGCCGTCACCGACGGGATCGATTTCGATCGTCATCCGAATGGTGGTGGTGCCATCGTGGGAGAGTTCCACCGATTTCTGATCGTAGCCAGCCATCAGGTATGGATCGCTGGGTACTTCCGCCTCCACCGCCGTCCCCAGCCACGGCCCTCCCCGCCCAGTCGGCCGCGGAAACTTCCAGAGTTCGTCGATGTCGCCAACCCATACAGCTGGGCCTCGAACCGTGGTTCCACCGTCATCACTGTTGCCGATGATTCGTGATTCAGCACCCGTGCCGGCAACTCTGTTCCGCCGCACGCCACCAAGAACAAGCAGTCCCCGCCACGAACAGAAATCGGTGATCCGCTTGCCGTGGCTGCAGACAGGCAGGATCTTGGCCGCGCCGCCGCTACTGACTCGTGGCAGCACGTAAAACGTGCCAGCCGCGTTCAATAAACTCCGCTCGGTGACCACTTCCCGCATTCCCCGCGGCCACCCGGTGGCGAACGGTGCCTCATAGGCGGCTGCCACGGCCGGATCGAGAGGTTTTGGCAAGCGGAAAACCTTCTTTCCTTCGGTGAGTATTACGCTCGCTGCGTCAAACGAAACATCCGCCGAGGTCGGCACGGCCTTCTCGCGGAGCAGTTTGGCGACGGGATCATCTTCCTGTCGTTCGACCGGCACCTGGCCGACAGCCACTCGCCACGCCTTCGCATCACTGACCCGACCGGTCGCATCGACTTCTCTGGCCAGCACATCCAGCGGCAGCGATTCACCATCCCCACTCCGTACCACGGCGCCGCTCCATGGATCAGATGAGGAAATGTCGGCAAGTTCCCTGAACAGGCCTGCGTCTTCTGTCTTTCCCCCGCGGGTCCCATAGCGAAACACCGCAGTGACTGCGGGGGCATCCTGATCGGTCGTCATCCGCACCCAGTCTCCGACCACATCGGACGGGAGCACATAGAACGCATGCTGCCGGGGCAACACACGGACACTCGCTATGGTCTTCCACTCGTCACCTCCACCGGCCGTGATGGTGAATTCGATGGGTGTGTCAGCGTGATGCGCGAGATGGACGATCCGCTGGTCGTAACCACCACCCCCTGCCAACAGCAAGGGGTCGGAAGGCACGCCAGCCGTGACCGATTCCTGTCGCCACACATACGCAGTACCGGCGGGCTGGCCCAGTTGCCCGAGCCCGTCCCAGGTTGTGAACCAAAGATTTGAGTTCGATCGACCATTGAGCTCATTGCGCGTGGTCTGAAACTCGCTCTTGAATCCGCTTTTGGCCGTATCATCGCAGCCAAACACGATTGTGGGCTTCCCCGCAAGCGACCAGGGCGCCACGTCAGCAGTGATTTTCAGGTGGGTGCAAAGCGGTCGAACACCTCCGGACGACGTGGCCGAAAATGTTCCCGGAAACTCGTACCACCCGCCGTGCATGGTCAGAAGAAAACGGGCGGGCTGCCCGCCGGATGCCGGCACCACCTCACGGATCCGTGGCCACTCGGTATGCCAACCATGGTCACCGTCATAGCTGTGGCAGGACTTGGGTAGTCGAAAGGTGTGCCAAGGATCGTGTCCGCGTGCAGCATCGCTGGCACTGCGAACCATGAGGAGCACGCTCTTCTCATCCCACCCGATGGCCCAGAGCGGTGCGTCTGGAGACGGCGGGCCCTCGATGCCCCCCGGACCGGTGACGTCCGCAAACTGTCGTCGCTTCACCAATCGCCACGCCGTGGGCCCATCCACCGGCCACCATTCGGCAAGGACTCCCGCATCGTCGTTCGACGATCGTGTATTGGGTACCGCATACAGGAAAGGCTCAAAGTTTTTCAGTCCGGCCGCGTGTTCACCATTGTTGGCCACCACAACGACGCCCTGCCCTGCATACATACCCTTGCCGTGCCAGCCGGGCGCAGCACGTGCCGCAAGCACGCCAGACTGGAGTGTCCTGACATCGAGTTCGTAGAGCAGACCCTCCATGTCATAGATGAGAACCTTGTTGTCAGGGTCGACGGGATGCCGGGCCGCCGCCGAAAGTCGGCCCTCCATGTCCCGTGGTGAAACGGCCCGCACTCCGCCGCGCTCGTCGATCACATAGGGCCCAAGGACGAGTTGGCGGGAAGCCGTGTGAATGAACCGGGCCGCCGGCGTGCCTCCCACACTCTCGGGTCGTGCGGTGCGCCGCAGTTCGTTGTCGATCTCGTACAACCTGTCATCACTGCCGTGGCGCGCGTGTGGTGCATAGGTAATCAACCAAAGCCTGCCCGCCCACGGCACCACGGCACCGATTCCACATTCGGCCGATGAGTTGCTCACGGCCAGATGGGGATAGCGTCCACCGAATGATGGCCATGGCTCGGCAGCATGCGTAACCAGCGCCGACACGAGAATGAATATGCTCACAGTGATTTTCATAGTGATGTTTTCCTGGCACAGTCTGCAGCATCCCGACTGGGGCATCCTCGACACCACGATAGCACCGCAGTACAACTTCTTGGGTTCCGGTCGCGCGACCATCAGACATTATGCACGACGTCGCTCTCAAACTCGCCGTCGTTGCCGCTGGCGGCATCTTTGCCCAGTGGGTGGCCTGGCGAACCCGACTGCCCGCAATCGTGCTTCTGCTTGTGGGTGGCTTCGTCCTCGGGCCGTTGACCGGATGGCTCAACCCGGCCAGTGATTTTGGCGCGGCCTACCGGCCGGTGGTATCCATCGCCGTGGCGATCATTCTCTTTGAGGGCGGACTGACGCTCAACGTCGCCGAGATCCGCGAGACATCCACCGCCGTTCGGCGCCTGATCCTCTTCGCCGGTCCGATGGTCTGGGGCATGACGGCTCTGGCGGCCCACATCGTGGCAGGACTTTCCTGGCCGACGGCCACCGTACTCGGAGCGATCCTCGTGGTCACCGGGCCCACGGTTGTGATGCCCCTCTTGCGCCAGGCCCACCTTGCCGCCCGCCCCGCCTCACTGTTGCGGTGGGAGGCAATTGTCAATGATGCGATCGGTGCGCTCTTCGCGGTGATCGCCTTTGAAACATTCCTCGTACTTCATGGCTCTCACAGTGCCGGTGAAGTCCTCACGTCGCTGGCAGCAGGCACCGTGATTGCCATTGGCGGGGGCTTTGCGGCCGGCACGGCGATCGAGTGGGCGTTTACCCGGGGCCATGTGCCGGAATACCTGAAGGCACCGGTGCTGCTGGCGACCGTCGTGGCGGCGCATGCGTTGACCAACATGGTACTCGAGGAGGCGGGCCTGTTGACGGTCACGGTGATGGGGATCCGACTGGCCAACTCTCGGATCGCAAGCCTGACCGAGATGCGGCGTTTCAAGGAAACTGTCACCATTCTGCTCGTCTCCGGACTGTTTCTGCTCCTTACCGCGGCGCTCGACATGGAGGCGATCCGGTCGCTCGACCTCCGAGCGGTAGCCTTCGTCGTTCTGGTAATGTTCGTGATCCGGCCGCTGGCTGTCATCGTCTCCACAGCCGGCTCTGGTATCTCGCTGCGTGAGCAGGTGTTTGTTGGCTGGATCGCTCCCCGCGGCATCGTGGCGGTGGCAGTATCGAGTCTGTTTGCCGTGGCCCTCGCGGATGACGGCGTCGACGATGCCCCGCAGATGGTGGCCTATACCTTCGCCGTGGTAGTCGCCACCGTGTTCGTCCATGGCTTTACGCTGGCTCCGCTGGCCACGCTGCTTGGCCTCACCTCTGCCACGAAGCCCGGGATCCTCATTCTGGGCGGTTCACCTGTGACAGCCGCCTTCGCCACCACACTCAAAGAAACAGGTATCCCGGTCATGATTGCCGATACCGCCTGGAGCCGGCTGCGGGAGGCGCGGTTGGCCGAGATTCCTGTCTATTTCGGCGAAGTGCTTTCGGAAGAGGCCCACTACGACCTCGATGTGAAGCGATTTGCGGCACTGATCGCCACCACCTCCAACGACGCCTACAACGCGCTGGTCTGCACCAATCTCAGCCCAGAGATCGGCCGGGCCAACGTCTTCGAGATTCCGACCGTCCGGGAGCAGGCCGAACGCAAGTCACTGAGTTTCACCCTCGGCGGCCGTCCACTGACGCGCGATCCGGAACTTCGGAGCGTTGATTTTCAACTCGAACACTTTCGAGGCTGGGGATTCCAGGTGACGCGAATCACCGAGGAGTTTTCCTATCAACACTACCTCGACAGCCGGGTGGCGGGAGCGCGGGTGCTCCTCTGGAGAAAGCCGTCTGGCAAGCTCGTCTTCCGTGCGACCACCGACAAGAGCAATCCTGAACCGGGTGATCTGGTGATCTCATTCGCCCCGCCGCGGGCCGAGAAAAAACCGTCCGACTGACCGCTCAACCCCACCCATCAGGCTCCGCTGCCTGGCGTCGGCCCAGCAACCGCAAACGGTCGCGGCAGAAAGTCACGGAGAAAGAACTGTCCACTTCCATCGATGATCACCTCGGTGTCGCCGCCTCCAAACTCGGCAAGGACCTGCAGACACGCACCACAGGGCACCACCGTGGGCACAGGAGCGCCGGAAGAGTCAAAGCATGTGATCGCAACCCGCACCAGTCGCCGCTGGCCGGCCACGACCCCGGCACAGACAGCAGTCCGCTCCGCGCAGACCGTCAGCCCATACGAAGCGTTTTCAACGTTGGCTCCCGAGTAGGTGCTCCCATCTGCGAATTCGGTCGCGGCGCCCACCCACCAACCTGAGTAGGGAGCGTAGGCCCGGGTGGCCGCCCGCCGTGCTACCTCAAGGAGTTTTTCATCGCCCATCCTTTTCGGCAGGTCGTTCATGACGGTGTCTCCGCGTGCGTGACGTGGTCGCTGATTCGACAGTGGCGATGCACCGGCTATGATCGAGCGGTTTTCGCTCTGGGATCGTAGCATGGCTGGCATCCACATCTCTTCGCACCCACTCGTCCGCCACCACCTGGTGGCTTTACGAAATCCACAAACAAGGTCGCCTGAGTTCCGCCGGACTGTCCGCAATCTGACTCTCCTCCTGGCCTCCGAAGCGACCGCCCACTTACCACTGCGGACGGTTGAGGCCCTCACGCCGCTGGGAACGGCACCGGGGGGCATGCTGGCCGACAGGGTGGCAATCGTGCCAATTCTCCGAGCCGGGCTGGGCATGGCCGACGGCCTCCTGGAATTGATTCCCGATGCCGAAGTCTGGCATGTCGGCCTGTATCGCGATGAGCGGACACTCCAGCCACGGGAGTACTACAACAAGCTTCCCCGGCAGTGCGCCGCCACGCTGGCGATTGTCGTCGACCCAATGCTCGCCACGGGCGGATCAGCCGCCCGCACCTGCCAGATTCTCCACAACGCCGGCATTTCACGACTCATCTTCATCGCCCTCCTGGCTGCGCCTGAGGGAGTTGCAGCGTTCTCCGCCAGCATGCCGGATGTGCCCGTGTTCGTCGGCGCCATGGATGAGAAACTGAACGCCGCCGGCTTCATCGTGCCTGGCCTCGGTGATGCCGGTGACCGGCAATTCGGCACGAGTGAACCGGCAGGCGACCACTCGGTGGCGATTCCGTAGAGGAACCGATCGCATGCGGGCCGTCGACCTTGTCCGGAGAAAGCGCGATGGTGACCGACTCACCAGCGATGAAATCAGCTTTCTTGTCCACGGACTGACAGACGGAGAGGTGCCCGATTACCAGTGGTCAGCGCTCCTCATGGCGATCCTGTGGCGCGGCCTAGATGCGACCGAGACGGCGGGGCTCGTCGACGCCATGCTTCATTCAGGCACGGTGATCGACCTCTCGGATATTCCTGGGCCCAAGGTCGACAAGCACTCCACCGGTGGCGTCGGTGACAAGACCAGCCTCATCCTCGCCCCGATCGTCGCTGCCTGTGGTGTCACCGTGCCGATGGTATCAGGTCGTGGCCGCGGTCACACCGGCGGCACCCTCGACAAACTTGAGAGCATTCCCGGTTTCTGTACCACCATCGAACTCGATCACTTCCGCCGCATCGCTCGGAATTGTGGGCTCGTGTTCTGCGGGCAGACGGCCGATATCGCGCCGGCCGACCGCCATCTCTATGCCTTGCGAGATGCCACGGCAACTGTCGAGTCAATCCCACTCATCACTGCGTCGATCCTGTCAAAAAAACTGGCTGAGGGTATTGATGCCCTCGTGCTCGACGTCAAGTGTGGTGATGGTGCCTTCATGGCTTCCGTGGAGCAGGCAGAGGCGCTCGCTGCAAGCATGACTGCGATCGGCCGCACCCGCGGGATACCGGTGCGGTGCTTGATCACGTCAATAGACGAGCCGCTGGGGATGGCGGTCGGCAACGCCTTGGAGGTTGCCGAAGCCATCGCCTGCCTGCATGGGAAGGGCCCGTCTGATCTGATGGAAGTCACGCTCGCCTTGGCGGCCGAGATGCTTCTGGCGGCTGGTACCGAGACTCACCGGCATGCAGCAGTGGCTCGCTGCCATCAGGCGATCGCCAACGGGTCAGCGCTTGAACGATTCGCAAAGGTTGTGGCAGCCCAAGGCGGTGATCCGGCTGTCTGCGACCATCCGGCGACCATCCTC
>JAQBZA010000167.1 GCA_027622795.1 Planctomycetota bacterium
CCCGAAAATGGCCAGAAGAAAGCCGACACCGCTCGCGACCACAGCCGCAGAGGCAAGACTGCGGCGATTCTGTTCACATGCCCACCAACCGACGATACCGCCCAGCAACGGAATACTACCGATCCACACCAAGTGCATTTCATTGGGCAGGAACATCGACAGCACAATGCCCCCTCCAACGAAAAAGGTGATCCCGACCAGCATGAGGGAGGCCCATGATACGCGGAGCCAACCGCGACTGGGCTCCACATCCCCGTTCATCCAACCGGCAACGAAGGAACCTGCCACAATCGCGAGGGCGGGGTATGCAGCGGCAATGTAATGCGGCAGTTTCGTGCCGGAGACAGAAAAGACACCCAGCCAGACGGCGATCTGCGCCATGAGAAACAGCACGGCGCGCCGCTGCGAGCCGCCGTTGCCGAACTTCTGGAGCAGTTCACGCAGGCTCTGATAGAGGAAAATTGACCACGGAAACATGCCCACGACGGCCGCCATTGGATAATAAAGAACAGTGCCGGCATGGTTTTCAAACGCTCTCGAGAAACGCCCGACGTTGTGCACGAGCAGGAATCCGCGCGGCCAGTCACCGTTTGTTCGGAGACCCACCCACACATACCACGGCGCGGCAACGGCTGCCACGAGGAGCATCGCCGTGAATGGACGCATTGCCCAGATGGTACGGACCACGGTTCCCGGTGACAGGGCGGCCGCCACCCATGCCGCACTCTGCTGCAGCCAGGATCGTGACGGCTCTCTACGACCACGTTCCCGCATGACCAGATCGGCGTGTTCACAAAGCAAATACAGCCCCAGCGCCGCGGTGGGCACAACCACTCCGACTGGACCCTTCACCAACACCGCGCCACCCATCGCCGCGTAGCACAGAGCCCAGTCAGTCCACGTGAGACCAGTCTCTCCCCGCGCCGCAGAGAGACTGTTGGCGTCACTCTGATGGCGATGGCGCGCGGCGATGAAAATCACGGTCGACAGGGTGCAGAAAAATATCAACTCCGGATCGGAAACGGCAGCTCGCGAAATGACCATAAACTGTAAACATGTCGCAAGGGCCAGGCCGCTCCAGAATCCAACATTTGGAGTAAAGAGCATGCGGGCCGCGTGGTAGGTCAACAACACCGTGCCGGTGCTGAATACCACGGAGCCGAATCGCAGCGCGAACTCGGAGTTTCCAAAGAGTTTCGTGCCGACCATCATGACCCAGTACATGAAGGCCGGCTTGTGCAGCGACAACTCGCCGTTGAAATAGGGCACGACAGGATCGCCACGCCGCATCATTTCCATGACCGTGCTACCGAAGTGAGCCTCGTCTTCGTCCCATAGATGCGTACCGCCCAGATTGGTGAGAAACACCACTCCGCACAGGAGGACGAGAAGAATCTGATGCCGGACCACCTCCGACAGGCCGGCCGATGATGGGATGGTTGCAAGTGGACTGGCCATACGGTCTCTCTGTGACAGACATGCCGGCGGAGGCGGAGGCGAGAAATTAGGTACACGACGGCGGGTGGTCAAGAGCGGCTCGGTGCATTGCGCACAACTGTTTTTGGCCCAAGAAAGACCGGCCAAATGCTCTCGACGTCATCCGCCAGCCCGCCTAGATTTCGCATTCTGCAACCGCACCCGTCGGGCCGCGGCGGGCGGAATCTGCCATCAGGCTCAATGACTCATGTGTGGAATATGCGGCTTTGTCGGCGTCGAATCTCTCGACAAGCTGCATTCGATGACGGACGCCATCGCTCATCGCGGCCCGGATGCGGATGGGTTCTTTTGTGCAGATGGCGTGAGCTTGGGGCATCGCCGGCTCTCAATCGTCGACATCGAGCGTGGTCAGCAGCCGATGGCTGATGACTCGGGGAATTGTGTGATCGTCTTCAATGGCGAGATCTACAACCATCCCGAGTTGAGCAACCGGTTTTCCACCGAGCAGCCGTATCGGACAACATCCGACACGGAAACCATTTTGCGGGCCTACGGGCATTACGGCACGGCATGCGTACACCACCTCGAGGGCATGTTCGCCTTCGTACTTTTTGACCGCTCCCGACGTATGTTGTTTGGCGCCCGTGATCGGTTCGGTGAGAAGCCCCTGTACTACACGACTCGACCTTTCAGAGGCATCTCATTTGCCTTTGCCTCGGAACTCAAGGCGTTGCGGGCCTGCGACGAGATTGCAGCGGGCGCCCAGCTGTCTGACAACGCGCTGATTTCATACCTGTTGAACGACTACGTCACCGGCAATCACAGCATCTGGGACGGCATCTCCCAACTCGGTCCGGGGTCGGCGTTCACCTACGGCCTGTCCGGGAGTGAGCGTGAGGGCTTTCACACATGGGCGTTCTGGCAACGTGCGGTTGCATTTGCCGACAGCCCCGTCACGTCGTCCCCACCCTCCTACGCTGACGCTTGCGACCGGCTGGTCCACCTTCTCGTTGATGCCGTCAAACGACGGTTCATGGCCGATGTCCCGGTCGGTGTCCTTCTCTCCGGCGGCATCGACTCATCAACTATCGTGGCGTGTGCAGAGCGTGCCGGCTGCATGCCGCTGCAGACGTTCTCGATCGGGTTCGACGAAGGCTCCTTTGACGAGACGCCTTTTTCCGCAGACGTCGCGCGTCATTTCGGTACCGACCACCACCACCGCACATTTACCAGCGCTGATCTGGTCGATCGGACTGAGCGTGTCACCCGAATGATGGATGAACCGTTTGCCGATCCGTCCGTCATGCCGACGTCCCTCCTCTGCGAGTTGGCTGCAGAGCATGTGAAGACGGTGCTCGGTGGTGATGGTGCCGATGAATTGCTCGCGGGCTACGATCCGTTCAAGGCCTTGAGGCCCGCTCGCACCTACGAGCGACTTGTACCGCGGTGGGCCCACCAAGCAGTGGTCTCACCACTGACTCGACTCCTGCCAGACTCCGATGCGAACATGTCACTGGCCTTTAAGCTTTCCCGATTCCTTCGCGGGATCCACCAACCCGAAGGTCGTCGAGTTGCGACATGGATGGGAGCCTTCTCACGGCAGCAACTGGCTGCGTTGATCCCAGATACACGCTGGGCTCAGCATTATCGACAACCCAGTCATCCCGGAACGCATTCAACCGACGCCTTCGCAATCGCCTTGGACTTCTACCAGGAGTCATATCTTACAAGTGACATCCTTGTGAAAATGGACCGAGCGAGCATGCTGCACTCACTCGAAGTCCGAACGCCTTTCCTAGATACGGCGCTCGCCGAGTATGTCAACGGCTTGCCCAGCCACTACAAGTATCGTCGTGGCGTTACGAAGCGACTTCTGAAAGATGCGGTTGCACGGAGCGGGCTTCTGCCGACGTCCATCATTCACCGGCGGAAAAAGGGCTTCGGAATCCCGGTCGCCCGCTGGATGCGAGGTGAACTGCACGACTACTTCCGAGACACTCTTCTGGGAGAATTGCCGCGTCCACTTGATATGCTGAGCCGCCCCGCGATTCAAACGCTGTGGGACCGACACCAGCGACGCCAGGCCAATTGCTACAAGGAGCTCTGGGCCCTGTTCATGCTGATTCAGTGGGCCCGCTTCGTGGGTGTGGCGACCAACGGAGTTTCGCAACTGACGTTCCACAGCATGGGGAATGCTTCGCGTCACGCTGCTTGACACGGAGGGCTACGCGGTGAGGCGCAGGCTACGATTCGTTGCTACTGGCCGCCCTTGCCCAGAAATGCCGCGACATCGCCAGCCATTTTTTCGAGATCGGGCAGGTTGAGATACATCATGTGGCCGGATGCATAGTCGGCGTAGGAGACGTTGGCCCGTAGTTCCCCCGCGATCTCCAAATGGTCGACGCTGTATCGCATCGAGTCGGGTGGCACGGCGAGATCACAACGGCCCGTCATCACGAGCACCCGCAGATGCGGATTCCTTGACATCGCCCGAGCCAGATCGCGGGCCGTGCTGGCGTACGTGTTCTCGTCAAACTTCCACGGCCCAACGCCGGTAAGCACCTTGTAGGGGAGGTCGTTCTCGAATCCCAACTCCTCCCGGACATAGGCATTCATCGTCGCAGCCAGCGGACCGAGCGCCGCCTCATAGGATGGATCAAAACCCGGATACGAGCTGGCTCGATCCCCATCGCGACCGGTGATCCGACCATCAAAACGCCCGCAGATAAGACCTTGGTCGATCAGCAACTCCTTGCGAAATACCGATGGATCGATCCGCAAACGGTGCTCGATAATCAGATCCTGTGGCAACCCCGTGAGCCGCGCGAGCATCGCTGCCACGTCCCGACACCGTTCCTCAGCCAGGCTGTCACCCGCAAAGAGGGCCGGCAGGTACTCGCCTGAAGCAAAGCGGCGGGCTTCCGCCATTGCCTGCTCCACGTCCGGCTGCAGGTCGGCCGGGAGTCGGCCATGAAAGTGGGCCACTGCCGTCAGTGCTGGCAGGAAGATCGCATATGGAAGATCGTTGGAAGGGCCGCTGCGAATTGTGCCGAAATCGACAAGCCCCGACACCAACAGCAGACCGTTTAAAAACATGCCGTGGCGATCCTGCAGGTGCTCAGCGATGCCCGCCGCCCGAAACACACCGTAGCTTTCGCCACAGAGATACTTCGGCGACCGCCACCGGCGGTGCCGTGTGGTGTAGAGCACGATGAATTCAGCCATCGCCTCGATGTCGGGATCCTGGCCGAAAAACTGCTCGGCCTTCTCATCCTTGGCAGCTCGGCTGTAGCCGGTGGCGACCGGGTCGATGAATACCAGATCGGTATACGGCAGGAGCGTGTGGGCATTGTCGATGAGTTCGTACGGTGGCGGTGGAAGCGTGGCATCGGGATTCACCCGCGCCCGCCGCGGCCCGAGGCCACCCAAGTGGAGCCACACCGCCGACGCCCCGGGGCCGCCGTTGAAGCAAAACATGATCGGCCGCGAGGCATCGCCCCCTTCCTTCGTGTAGGCCACATAAAACATCGATGCCTTTGCGGCGCCATCATCCTTCAGGAGCGGCAGCATCCCGGTCTCGGCGGCATAGCTGATCCGCGCCCCCCCCGCCTCGATCGAATGCACCGTGACCACCGGCTTCTCAGTGGCATCCGGCACACGGGCCGCCTTGGCGTTGCTGTCTTTGGCAGCTGGCTTGTCGGCTGGCTCCACTGGCTCATCGGCCCGCGTGAACCGCTGCCCAACACTTCCGGCAATCAGCACTGTGACAATGATCAACAGGCGAACGAAATTCATCGGTGTCATGAGGCTTCCTGCAGGAGGGCGAAGCACGCGGCACAACTGCCGCATGAGAATCAATCATTGATTCGATCGCGGGCCGTTTCAAACGCCGCGATCGCCCGGTCGAGATCATCGCGGGAATGGGCGGCCGAAACCTGCGTGCGGATGCGTGCCTTCCCCTGCGGCACCACCGGATACGAGAAGCCGATCACATACACCCCCTCCTCGAGCATCGCGTCGGCCATCCGAGTGGCGAGGGCGGCATCGCCGAGCATTACCGGCACAATCGGGTGCTCACCCGGCAGGATCGCAAACCCGCGGCGACTCATCTCTCTGCGGAAAAACTGCGTGTTGCTTTCGAGCCGGTCGCGAAGATCGGTCGATTGCTCGAGAAGCTCGATTGCCTTGAGAGCACCGGCCGCCACCGGCGGGGCGACGGTGTTGGAAAAGAGATAGGTCCGGGACCGCTGCCGCAGCCACGCGACGAGTTCCCGTCGGCCCGAGGTGTAGCCGCCACTGCCGCCGCCGAGCGCCTTACCGAGCGTGCCGGTGAGGATGTCGATGCGATCGGTCACGCCGAAGTGTTCGGCGGTGCCACGGCCGGTCGGCCCGACAAATCCCACGGCATGGGAGTCGTCGATCATCACCAGCGCGTCGTGTTCGTCAGCGAGTTGGCAGATCGCCGGGAGATCGGCCAGGATTCCATCCATCGAGAAAACGCCGTCAGTGGCGATGAGCCGGTAGCGGGCGTCTTTGGCCTCCGCCAGCTTGGCCGCCAGATCGGTCATGTCGTTGTTGCGATAGCGAAGCCGGCGGGCCTTGCAGAGCCGGATGCCGTCGATGATGCTCGCGTGGTTGAGCTCGTCGGAGATGATCGCGTCCTCGGGGCCGAGGATAGTCTCGAAGAGGCCGCCGTTGGCGTCCCAGCAGGAGTTGTAGAGGATCGTGTCGTCCTGGCCGACAAACCGGCTGATCCGCTCTTCGAGATCCTTGTGCAGCCGCTGCGTACCACAGATAAACCGCACACTCGCCAGACCATAGCCCCAGGTATCAAGCGAATCCCGGGCCGCCGCCACGACCTCGGGATGGTTAGCAAGGCCAAGGTAGTTGTTGGCGCACATGTTGATCACCTCGCGGCCACCCCGCACGCGGACCCGCGCAGCCTGGGGCGATTCCAAGACCCGTTCAGTCTTGAACGTACCGGCCTCCCGCATCTTGTCGGCCTGTGCGGCGAGATGGGCATAGAGATCATTACGGCTCATGCATCGCTCCAATCCAGAATCACCTTGCCGCTTGCACCCGACTTCATGGCGGCAAAGCCCTGTTCAAACTCGGTGTAGTGGAAGCGGTGCGTGATCACGGGCCGAATGTCGAGCCCGCTTTCGAGCATCACCGTCATCTTATACCAGGTCTCATACATTTCCCGGCCGTAGATGCCCTTGATCGTGAGCATGTTGAAGACGACCGTGTTCCAATCAATGGCGACCTGTTCTGTCGGGATACCGAGCATGGCAATCTTTCCGCCATGACACATCGCCCGCAGCATGTCGCGAAGGGCAGTTGGGGAGCCCGACATTTCCAGCCCGACATCAAAGCCTTCCTTCATGCCGAGCCTGGCGGTTACCTCCTCGAGCGGCCCGGAGCGGACATCGTGGGCCACCGTCGCTCCCATCTTCCTGGCGAGTTCCAACCGAAACGGGTTCACATCGGTGATCACGACATGCCGCGCTCCCGCATGCCGCACCACCGCGACGGCCATCAGCCCGATCGGGCCGGCTCCCGTGATGAGCACGTCTTCACCGAGCACGTCGAAGCTCAGGGCTGTGTGCACCGCGTTGCCGAGCGGATCGAAGATCGCCGCCACGTCGCGGTCGATGTCGGGGGCATGATGCCAGACATTCGTCATCGGCAGGGA
>JAQBZA010000168.1 GCA_027622795.1 Planctomycetota bacterium
GAGCCATGACACTCGCAACATGCCGGTGCTGTTGGCCGGTGGCGGTTTCCGCCATGGCAGCCACCTCGCCTTCGATCAGAAAAAGAATCATCCACTTCCCAACCTGTTCGTTTCTGTGCTGCAGCGCACTGGCCTCGAAACCAACTCGTTCGCCACCTCGACCGGCACTCTGCCGGGCCTTGAGCCTGTCTGACGCCTCCGCTGGATGCGTTGGAATCGAGTGGACGGTCCACCACACCATACGGAGCAAGGTATGCGTCGCTTTTCGGTGATCCTTTGTGTGGCCGTCAGTCTGGCGCATGCCGTGGCCTGCGCCGCCGATGGACCGCCGGCTGCCGCCCCATCTCGGCGGCCGAACATCATCTGTTTTCTGTTCGACGACCTCGGCTGGGGGCAACCTCAGTGCTATGCCCCTGAATCAGCCCTCCGCACGCCCCATCTCGACCGTCTGGCCCGCGAGGGCATGCGGTTCACCGACGCTCACTCCGCCGCGGCCGTCTGCACGCCCACTCGCTACGGCCTGCTCACCGGCCACTCTCCATGGCGGATTGGGCAGTATGGTGTGCTCACGACATTCTCTCCCCCGATTATCCCACCGGAACGAATGACCGTCGCCACGCTGCTGAAGTCGTGTGGATACGACACAGCCTGCTTCGGCAAATGGCACCTCGGCATGAACTGGGTCGACATCGAAAGATCCAAGGACGACACGCTGCCCATCGGTAGCCGTTGCACTGAAGGCCCCACGGCCCTTGGCTTCGACACATTCTGTGGTTTCACTCACGCCCGCAACATTGGGACGGTGATCGAGCAGGATCGGGTGGTCACGCACGTCACGGCCGTAGACAACCAACCGTTGCTGTTCGACAAGACGCTCGCCTGGCTTGAGAGCCGCCGGGATCGGCAAGAGCCGTTCTTTCTCTACATGCCCGTCTGCCCGCCTCACACGCCGGTCGTCCCTGCGGCTGAGTTTCGGGGCAAGAGCGGGGGACGTGATCTGGTCCGAGACGACCCGCAGTACGCCGATTGGGTGTATCAGGGCGATGCGATGCTCGGTGGCATCATGGAGGCGCTGGAACGACTGGGACTCGCTGAAGAGACACTTCTCATCGCGACTTCCGATAACGGTGCCGAAGGGCGACCCTATGCCCCGTGGCGAGATGCCAAGCGAAGTATCCACGAGGGCGGTCACCGAGTGCCTTTCGTCGTCCGCTGGCCAGGCCATGTGCAGCCGGGATCAACCTGGGAGCACACGGTCTGCCTCAACGATCTGATCGCGACCGTTGCGGAGATCACGGGTGTCACGCTTCCTCCCAACGCGGGCGAAGACAGCGTCTCCCTTCTGCCCGCCCTGCTCGGCCGCACGAGCGTCCCAACCCGTCAGACCACGGTGCACCAGTCACTACGCGGCGATCTGGCGATCCGAAAGGGGCCGTGGAAGCTCGTCTTCACCAAGGATGGGGAATCACGACTCTACAACCTCAATCGTGACCCTGGCGAACAGTCACCAGTGACCGACGCCCCCGAGCAGGTGTCGGGATTGACCACTGCGATGCGGCACTGTGTTGACAGCGGTCGGAGCACGGCCGGATCAACGCAGAAGAACCGAGTGATTCCCACACAGTTTCAGAGGACACCCCCAACCGCCTTGCAACCCAACGTGATCGTCATCCTCGCGGATGACCTCGGCTACAACGATGTCTCGTGCAACGGTGCGACACGAGTGCAGACGCCCAATATCGACCGACTGGCCCGGGAGGGACGACGGTTCACCAGCGGCTACTGCTCCGCCTCGACGTGTACCCCCACCCGCTACTCCCTGCTGACTGGTGAGTATGCGTTTCGCCGCCCTGGCACCGGCATCGCTCCGCCAAACTCGCCATGTGTCATCCCTGTCGGCACCCCAACCCTGCCCGCCATGCTGCAGCAGGCTGGTTACCGTACGGCGGTGGTTGGGAAGTGGCACCTTGGCTTGGGTGAACGGGGCTTCGGCCCCGACTGGAACGGCCGCCTCGCCCCCGGGCCACTCGAACTCGGCTTCGACCAGGCCTTCATCCTGCCCACTACCAATGACCGTGTGCCGCAGGTGTTCGTTGAGGGGCACCACGTGAAAAACCTCGACCCTTCCGATCCCCTCTGGGTCGGCACGAAGAAGCCCACGCCCGATCACCTCAACGGCATCGACCATCGTGACCGATTGAAGATGGACTGGTCGCACGGGCACAACAACACGATCCATAACGGAATCGGTCGAATTGGTTTCTCTACCGGAGGCACGACGGCGCGGTTTCGCGATGAGGATCTGGCTGATACCTGGGTCACGGAGAGCGTACAGTTTATGGAGTCATGCACTCGTGCCGATGACAAGCGACCATTTTTCCTCTATCTCGCCTCACACGACATCCACGTGCCGCGGGTCGCCCACGAGCGGTTTCAGGGGGCCACTCCACTCGGCCCGCGGGGCGACTGCATCATGCAACTCGACTGGACTGTGGGGCAAGTGCTCAAAGCCATCGAGCAGCTCGGGCTTGCCAACGACACGCTCGTGATCTTCTGTAGCGACAACGGCCCCGTACTCGATGATGGCTACAAAGACGATGCGGTTGAGAAACTCGGCGATCACCGGCCGGCGGGGCCATTTCGTGACGGCAAATACAGCGTCTACGAGGGGGGAACCCGCACACCCTTCATCACGTGGTGGCCGGGCCGGATCGCACCGGGCGTGAGCGACGACATCGTCTGCACGATTGATCTTCCCACCAGTCTTGCTCACCTCGCCGGGCAGCCGGTGCCCAAGGGCACCTTCCTCGACAGCGACAACGTGCTTGGGGCCCTCTTGGGTGACCCCGGAGCTCACGGCCGCACAGCGCTCGTGCAGCAAGACAACGGTTCATCGGGCCGCTTTGGCTACCGCGAAGGCCACTGGAAACTCGTCCGGCTCCCGTCCCGCAGACAGAAGGGAGCCGGCCAGACTGAAGTGAAGCCGGCCTCTGTCCCGCCCTCTGTCATCGAAGCACTCTACGATCTTGATGCCGACCCGGGCGAGACAACCAACGTTCGCGACGAGTTTCCCGACATCGCCGCGCGGCTCTCGAAGAATCTGGATGCGATCCTCAAGCGATGACAACCTGAGCCTGTCATCCTTCCGGGAGCCTCAAGCCCGGGTTATCTGACGGCGGCGAGCAGCGCGGAGATGAAGCGGTCGGCTGAAAAATATGTAGCCGCCCGTTCCTGAGACGCAGCGCCAAGTTGGGAGGCAGCCACGTCGTCCTCGATGAGGGAAAAGGCTCGCCGGGGAAACTCACTCTCCGGACGCGGCGGCACGATCCAGCCTGTCTCTCCATCGATAATCGCCTGCCGCGCAGCTTCGCTGTCGACCGCCACGGTGGGCTTGCCTGCCGCCATCGCATCGAAGAGACCACCCCCCAGGGCGACCTCCCCAGGCTGCCAGACAAACCGCACCTCGCGGAGCAGATCGGGCAGCCACTCGCACGAGGGCATGATCCGCAGCCGGTCGGCCAGGTGCTGCACGCGAGCCCGGCGGTGCAATCGATGCACCTGTGGTCCACTCCCGATGAGCACATGCTCGACATCCCGGCGGACCACGCCGAGCTGATCGATCGCCCACAGCAGCCGATCAAGTCGTGATTCGGCGACCAGCGGGGCGACGCAGAGTGACCAGATCGTCGTGGGATCGAGCCCCAACTGAATGGCCAGCTCCTCCCGCGTCACCAGACCGGCAAACGCTGCGTCGGCGACGGGCGCAACGATGTCAAGGCGATGCCTCACAACCCCGGCCTTTCGACAGGCTTCGCCGACAGACTCCGAGGATGCGATCACACGGTCGGCCCGCGTCACCGCCCACACATCGGCAAGCCCCCGCGGGGCCACGGCCACGCGACACACCAACCGCGGCCGCTGGCCAACAGGCGAAGCAAGCCGAATGGCCGCAGCCGAGGCCACGGCCTGCGGCCGCCCGAAGGACAGGACCGTTGCCGGCTGAACACGGCGGACGAGCTTCGTCAGCCGGCCCCCCACAGCTGCATCGGGCTGCGACCGGAGACCGATCTGGTGCACCGCGATGCCCCGGGCAGTTAACCGCTCTGGCAGCGAGCCGACCGCCGAGGTGAAGGCCACATGCACCTGCCCGCCGCTCGCCGCAAAACCGGTGGCCGCGACCTCCACCTCCCGTCCGGTGCCGACCGGGTCAGCGCCGCGAACCACCAGAAGAATCGAGTTGCCGGTCGGATGCCACATCGGGCGGTGCTCTGCGGATGGCCTCGATGTCGTCGGGATCGAGGGCGGCGAGGTAGGGCAGGTGACGAAACCCGCCATTGAAGTCGAGACCATACCCCACGACGAACTCGTCGGGAATGTCGAATCCCACGTATTCGGGCTCCATGGCCACTTCGGCCCGCCCGAGCTTCCGCAAAAGCACGAGCGACTGTACCCGCGCCGCCCCCCGCCGCCGCAGTTCCGTGACAAGGGCTTCGAGCGTACGGCCAGAGTCGAAGATATCGTCGACGAGGAGTACCTCCTGCCCAGCGATATCGGGAAGAAGATCAAGCCGCAGATCGAGCTCACCAGGCCTCGTCGCTGTGCCACGATAACTGCTGGCCCAAACCATCCCCACGAAGATCGGGCCATCGAGCCGCCGAATCAGGTCGGCCACCACCACAATGCTGCCGGTGAGCACGCCCACCACCATGAGCGGCCGGCGGCCCACATCGGACCGCACAGCATCAGCCAGCCGGGCAATCCCAGAGTCGAGTTGTTCCGGAGTAAGCAGCGTGCGCATGAACGAAGGGTTTATGAACCGATGAAAAGTAGATTCATGGGAAGGAATGCCAAAGTCCCGTCGCGTTGCGACGGCAGGCAATGAATTATTTATTCAAACCTCAATAGCTGCGACAAAATCAGAATACTACGTAACACAGACTCGGTGGTGAGCAAGGTCGTTGAACCCGTGAGGGGCTGCCCACGCCCCGCGAGCCGGCGTTGTTGGCAAGCGCAGGCATGGATGCCGAAAGCGCAGCTGGCATCGAGTGAGCGAAGGCCGGGAGGGCCGCAGCGAATGTCCGGCGATGGGGCGTGGGCAGCCCCGAACCGTCACGTAGAGTATGAATTGCCAGACACATACACCAGGAAAAGGTACTTCACCCATGCATGATCCCTTGCCATCACGCCCCCATTGGTCCGTCATCGACGTGGCTGGCCATGCATGTGAAGTCTTTGCGCCGCCAGGGCCCACGCCGGGCAAGGCGGTGATCTATCTGCATGGCGTGCGGGAGCGGTGGCTCCGCGAGTCAACCGGGCTGCGGGATGCCATCGAGGCCGCGTGGCTCCCTGTGATCGCCCCGCGGACGGGCCGATCGTGGTGGCTCGATCGGCCCATGCCCGGCTTCGATTCCGAAGTCACCCCCGAACAATATGTCGTGGCCGCGGTACGCGACGAAGTGCAGCGGCGGTTTGGCGTCACCTCACCCGGCATCGCCCTGATCGGCACGAGCATGGGGGGCCAGGGGGCGCTCCGCATCGCCTACCGTCATCCGGCGATCTTCCCGATCGCGGCCGCCATCGCCCCAGCGATCGATTTTCATCTCGCCATGCGGGAGGCCGGGGATCGTGAAGACGGTGAGCTCTACGACACGCTCTGGCAGACCTACGGCGACGTCGAGCGGGCCCGCCAGGACACGGCGATCCTCCATGTGCATCCGCTCAACTGGCCGCGGCACCAGTGTTTCGCGAGCGATCCCTCCGACATCCACTGGCGGGACGGCGCCGAACGGCTCCACAGCAAACTGGTGGCGCTCGGCATTCCACATACGTCCTTGCTCGAACCCCGCGGCGGCGGCCACAGCGCGGTCTTTTACGACGCGATTGCTCCCGAGATCATGCAGTTTGTGCTCACCGCGCTCGACGCCGAGTCGCGTCACGTGCCGGGCCGGGGCTGATTCAGCTGCTGGGCAGGGGGAGCGCCCATGCCCGGCACAGAGAGCCCGCGGCCGGCGCCACTGACCTGATCGAGATCGAGGAAGCGGGCATCCTCTACGTCGACCCGGTTGAGTGCCCGCCAGTAGAGAATCTTGCCGGCTGATGCCGAGGAGGTGGGGCCACCCACCCGCTCCTGTCGAAAGAGCTGCGCATCGCTGCGGCCATCGCCCTCGAAGACGAGCAGATCCTTGGCCTCGCTCCAGGAGAGCCGCGTGCTGCGGGCGGTAAACGTCTCGCCTTCGACAAGCACGTTGCCGCCCGCGGCCAGTTCGATCGCGGTCTGCCGCTGGCCAGGGCTGACAGGTGACTGCCCCACGCTCAACATGTCGCTGGAAATGCCGACCGCCCGCGGTGGCAGGCCGCCCGGAGCATGTGGATCGAGCGTGTCGCCCCACTTGGCCACCGGCCCCCAGATCGCCTCCACCCGCTGATGAAACTCCATCACGCGATGGTTGATGTTGCCCCGCAGCCCCCGCTGGAAATCGACGCCGAGATAGGTGAGTTCATCGGGCCGCGGCTGCGGGGCCGGCGCCGCGGCCGCTCCCGGCGTGGCCGGCATGGCCATGGCTGGCGACTGCCCATACCGCGTGCTGGTGAGCCGGCCCGGGCCGGTGCCGGTAAAGCCCCCTGTCGCCCGGTCGAGCACGAGATCCCGCACGAACAGTTGCTCGACCGATTTCGAGCCGTCCTCCGCCGTGTTCTGGCTGTCGATCCGTACGCCGCTGCCACAGGCGATGCGGGCCACTTCCGACCGCTGGCCACGTTGCTTCGCCGGGTCGGAGAAGTCGATCGGCTGGGCGAGGATCACATCGAGCGATCCGGCCTTGAGCGCCGTGCCGCCACTGCTGGTGACCACGCGGTCGACAAACCGGGCCGTCAGCCCATCAAAATCCATGCGGCCCTTCCAGGTGACGTCGAGCGTACCCGGCTGGGCCGTCGTGCCTGGCTGGGCCGGCGCAGCCGGGCGAAGAGTGTCAGCGGTCGCCACCGCCAGTGACTCGAGGCCGTTCATGCCCCCCGCCATCGGCAGCTTGAGCCGGCCGGCGCCGTCCACAGTCATCCGGTTGCGGCCCCGGTCAAACTCGATGAGCGGCCCCTCGAGATCGACGGCCCGGCCGGTG